>JAFZLP010000137.1 GCA_017551405.1 Bacteroidales bacterium | reverse complement strand
TCCCATGGCCATGGCCGCGCCCATGCTGGTGAGGGTTCCCTCAGCGCCGTTCAGGCCCTTGGCGCCGACCTTCTCGGCGAAGTTCGAAGTCATGTTGGACAGGAAGCCCAGCGTCCAGCTCTTGAGGCCGTATTCGCGGCCTGTCTCCATCTGGAGGGTGAACCCGAGGTTGGGGACAATGAAGCGGTTGCGGTTTTCAGCGAGGCTGCCGGAGAATTTCTGGTTCTGGCGAACGTAGTTGTAGGAAGGGGCCCAGCTGGCCTCGGTGGTGGAGAATACCGCGCCCGGAGAGATTGTGAACTGCGAGTATCCGGCAACTGCCGAGCCTGCGGGATTGATGCTGATCGTGCCCAGGTCGCATCCCACTGCGGTTACCGCATTGCCCATGCCCATGGTACGGGCCGTGCCGTAATAGTTGTTGCTGCCGAGATTGATGGCGTCGTACATGGTCTGTGCGCCAGCCGCTATGCAGAATCCGGCAAAAAGTATGGAAATGAATATCTTTTTCATGTCTGTAACGATTTAATGGATGGATAACTACCTGCTGCGGGAAGATCCGCCGCCGCTGCTGTGGCTGCTGCTGCCACCGCCGGAATAGCTGCCTCCGCGGGAGGACGAGCCCCCTCCGGAATAGCTGCGGCTGGACGAGGAGCTGCTGGAAGAGCTGCCGGAATAGCTGCCGGAAGAACGGGTGGAGGTACTGCCCGAAGAGCGGTTGTAGCTGCTGCTCTCGGAAGAGCTGCGGGTGTAGCCTCCGCTCCTTGCGGACGACGAGGAAGAGGAAGAGGTCGACGACCTGTTATAGGAACCGGACCTGGTGGCGGTGCCGCCGCTGTAATCGCGGCCGGAGGTGTATCCGCCGGAACGGGACATGGAGCCTGCGCCCCTGCCGCTGACCGAATTGCCGCCCTTCAGGCTTTCACGGCTGCTGTTGTAATGATAGTTATTGTTGAAACGGCCATGGGCGTAATAACCCGGGCCGTAGTAGCCGTAATAACCGGGACCGTACCAGCTGTCGTAGAACCAGGGATCGTACCAGCCGCCGTAATAGCCGGGGCCGTACCAGCTGTAGTAACCGGGACCGTACCAGCTGTCATAGTACCACGGGTCGTACCAGCCGTACATGCCCCATCCGCTGCGCCAGCGCCAGGGATTCCTGTAATACCAGCTGTAGCCGAAGGGATATCCGTAACTTCCGTAGAACGGGTAGCTGTAGCTGAAGGGATATCCGTAATAGTCGTAGAGGCCGTAGCTGTAGGTGTTGCCGTTCAGGTCTTCCACCCTGGTGCGGAAACCGTCTTCGACGATCACGAGGGTATCGCGCTTGAGGGCGGCTTCGCGTTCTATCTCCCTGCGGGCGCGGGCGATGAACTCTTCGTCGCTGAGTGGTGCTGCCACGGATGCAGAGGTCTTATAGTAGATTCCGTCACGAAAACGGGGATAACCGGCGTACTCTGCGGAAGTTGCGCATGAGACTGCCAGTATGGCTGCGAGTGCCAGGGGGATAAGTTTTCGTATCATAGTTTTCATGTTTTTTATGTATATTTGCCGCTGCTTAAACGCGTGCGCAAGCAGGTTTTTATATCCGTTTTACTATTAGATGCAAAGTTGCTAAAAATTCGCAACAAATTCAAGAAAAATTATGGCGAAGGAAATAACACCCCGTTCGGAAGATTATTCAAAATGGTATAACGACATAGTGGTCAAGGCAGATCTGGCCGAGCAGTCCGCTGTCCGCGGATGCATGGTTATCAAGCCCTACGGCTATGCCATCTGGGAAAAGATGCAGCACACCCTCGATGCGATGTTCAAGGAGACCGGCGTCCAGAACGCCTATTTCCCCCTTTTCATCCCCAAGAGCTTCTTCAGCCGCGAGGCCGAACACGTGGCTGGATTCGCGAAGGAGTGCGCGGTGGTCACCCATCACCGTCTCATGAACTCCCCCGACGGCAAGGGCGTGGTGGTTGATCCCGACGCCAGGCTCGAAGAAGAGCTCATAGTGCGCCCCACTTCCGAAACCATAATCTGGAGCGTCTACAAGAACTGGATAAAGAGCTGGAGAGACCTTCCGGTGCTCTGCAACCAGTGGTGCAACGTGGTCAGGTGGGAAATGCGCACCAGGCCTTTCCTCCGCACCAGCGAATTCCTCTGGCAGGAAGGCCACACCGCGCACGCCACAGCCGAGGAGGCCGAGGCCCGCACCCGTCAGATGGTCCAGGTCTACGCCAAGTTCGCCCGCGAAACCATGTCCCTGCCAGTGATAGTCGGCCACAAGAGCCCCAATGAGCGCTTCGCAGGCGCCCTCGACACCCTTACCATCGAAGCCATGATGCAGGACGGCAAGGCCCTGCAGGCCGGAACCAGCCATTTCCTCGGCCAGAATTTCGGCAAGAGCTTCGATGTCCAGTTCGCCGACAAGGACGGTTCCCTGCAGTACGCATGGGCTACCTCCTGGGGAGTCAGCACCCGTCTCATGGGAGCGCTCATCATGGCCCACTCCGACGACGACGGCCTCATCCTTCCCCCGTCCCTCGCGCCGATTCAGGTCGTAATGGTCCCCATCTACAAGACCGACGATGAAAGGAACGCCGTGCTCGAAAAGTTCGAAGAGATAAGCAAGGCCCTCACCGCCAAGGGAATAAGCGTCAAGATAGACGACCGCGACACCCTCCGCCCCGGCTTCAAGTTCGCTGAATGGGAGGTCAAGGGCGTACCGGTGCGCCTCGCCATGGGAGCCCGCGACCTGGCGAACGACAGCATGGAAGTCTTCCGCAGGGACACCCTCGAAAAGGAAACCATGCCCATCGAGAAGGTTGCCGGCCATATCCCCGCCCTCCTCGAAGACATCCAGAAGAACATCTACCGCAAGGCTCTCGACTTCCGCGAAGCGCACGTCGAAAAATGCGACAGCTGGGAAGAGTTCCAGGAAAAGATCCAGACCGGAAAGTTCCTGCTCTGCCACTGGGACGGCACCGTCGAGACCGAGCAGGCCATCAAGGACGCCACCAAGGCCACCATCCGCTGCATCCCCGTGGACAGCTACGTCTGCGAAGAGAAAGGCAAGGACATCTACTCCGGCAAGCCGTCCGAAAGGAGGGTGGTGTTCGCCATTGCATACTAGCTCATGAAAAAGACAGTCATCTCCCTTGCGCTCGCCCTTTCGGCGGCATTCGTCTCCTTCGCCCAGCAGAACGTGCAGGACGCCGCCGCGGAGGCAGCCAAGGCCATCTCCGACGCGCCCCAGGAAGTGGCGCAGGCCCCGAAGCCGAGCAACTGGACCGACGTGCTCGTGTTCGATCTCGGGTTCAACCAGACCGAACTCACCAACTGGGCGGCCGGCGGCTTCAACAATCTCACTTTCAACGCCGGGCTCGATGCCAAGGCAGACTACGCCAAGGACCTGGCGTCTTGGGGGAACCGTCTCCAGCTGCAGTACGGCATGCTGTGGAGCGAAGACAAGGAAGACCTCATCCAGAGGAGCACCGACCGCATCTACCTCGAGAGCAAATTCTCGTACAGGACCCAGAAAGACTCCAAGTGGAGTTATTCGGTGGCCTTCGACTTCCGTTCCCAGTTCGCCAACGGCTATACCTACAACAAGCCTTCGGACGGCCAGACATGGATGCAGGCGGCCAAGCTCAAGTCGGGCTTCCTCTCCCCCGCCTACACCAATCTCGGTTTCGGTATGGACTGGGCTCCCAACGCCTGGTTCAACATCAACCTCTCCCCGTTCACCGGAGGCCTCACCGTCGTCAGGATTCCGGAGCTCCGCTATACCTACGGCATGGATCTCCTTCC
>JAFZLP010000136.1 GCA_017551405.1 Bacteroidales bacterium | reverse complement strand
TCGACAGTGTTCGGAGCCGTACGCGAAACGAATGTGGTGTGGACGCTGGGCGACATCGGCGTCGGACTCATGGCCTGGGTGAACGTCGTCACGCTCCTGATTCTCTGCCCCAAGGCCATCAGGGCGCTGAAGGATTACGAAACCAGGCTCAGGAACGGCGAGAGCGAACCCGTATACCGCCCCGATGCCTCCGAGAAGGGCACCGGAGCCTGGAAATCAGAATAGCAGATCAGTCCTACTCCCCGATATGCAGCTCGTAGGTGGCGATGTCGAACTCGCGGACGTCGCCCATGTGCTTGCCGTGGTCGTCTGATATCTTAATGACCTTCTCCCACGGGTCCTTGTCACTCATGCGGCATTTTGACAGCTTCATGACGATGTTGGCAGGCTTGTAGCCTTCGATCCCGGGATCGTTGGTGATATTGGTGCCGATGCCGGCGCTCACCTTGATGCGGCCGCGGAAGTAGTCGGCCACTGCCTTGTATTTCAGGAAGTTAAGCGCGTTCGAGAACACCAGCACCTTGCTTTTCGGGTCGATTCCGAACTCCTGGAGCCTGGCGATGATGGCGTCTCCCACCTCCCGCTCGTCGCCGGAATCCTGGCGGAAGCCGTCCAGCAGCTTTGCCTGCTTCATGGTGAGTGTGCGCAGGAAGCTCCGGGTGGTAAAGGTGTCGATGAGCGCGGTTCCGAGGGCGCCGTCGTAGACTTTGATCCAGTCTTCGAGCGAGAGGTAATTGGCCCTCTTGTAGCCGAACACCCCGCTGTGGAACATCACCCATTCGTGCGGGAAGGTGCCGATCGGGGTCATGTCGTACTTCTTTGCGAAATACACGTTGGAGGTGCCGGCGCAGTACTTCGGGCACTTCTCCTTAAGCTCCGCCACAATCCTGTCATGCAGCTCCGAAGAGAACCTTCTGCGCGTGCCGAATTCGCTGAACTGCAGCGCATTGGCATTGGCTATCTCCAATTTGGAATCAAGTATGTCAAGGGCTGTCTGCACATCTGCATGCACGCCGCGAACCTTGTTCCGAAGCTCCGCTACAATGGCAAGCAGGGGCACTTCGTAGAGGGTGACCTTGTAAAGATAGTCGGTGACTTCCATCTGCAGGTGGCCATCGCCGTCAAGGCTGACTTCCACAAGGTCGGGGTTGAAGCGGAAGCCGGTGAGCCACTCCCAGTAATTGCGCGGGATGTACTTGATGCGTCCGGTCACATATTCGAATTCCTCCTCCGTGAGAGCCAGGTTCCCGAGGGCCCGGATCTCTTCCCTGAGGGCGTCGAGGAACGCCTGGTCGTAGACCTCCTTCGCGCGGTCGTTGAATTTGAATGTGCCCTCCGCGAGCGGATAGAGCTGAAAATAGGCGTTTGACGTCGAGAATTTGTAAAGGTCGGTGTCCAGAATGCTTAGTATCATGGCATGTGTGGTTGTTCAGATGTCAAATATAGGGATTTTTTCTTATCTTGCAGACAATGATGAATCTTGAAGACACCATATGCGCTCCTGCCACTGCAGTACGTGGAGGCGCCATTTCGGTAATACGCGTGAGCGGTCCCGACGCCCTCAGACTTGCCGATACCATAATCGCATTCCGCAACGGAGCCGCCCTTTCATCGGAGGGCTACACCCTCAAGTACGGCACCATCAAGGACGTGGACGACGTGGTGGCGGGCATTTTCCGCGCCCCGCATTCCTACACCGGCGAGGATTCCGTGGAAATCAGCTGCCACGCCTCGCCCTACGTGGTTTCCAAGATCCTCCGCATGCTGGTGGACGCCGGCTGCAGGATGGCCGAACCCGGGGAGTTCTCGCGCCGCGCGTTTGTCGCCGGAAAGATGGATCTCGCCCAGGCGGAGGCCGTCGCCGACCTCATCGCCTCCGATTCCGCCGTATCGCACCGGGTTGCCCTGAACCAGCTCAGGGGCGGATATTCCAAGGAGCTGAAGGACCTGCGATCCAAGCTGATGGAAATCGCTTCCCTGATGGAGCTGGAGCTCGATTTCAGCGAGGAAGACGTCGAATTCGCCGACCGCGCGCAGCTTCAGAACCTGCTCGACTCGGCCATGTCCAAAATAGAAAAGCTCATCGATTCCTTCAGCGCGGGCAACGCCATCCGCAACGGCGTCCCCGTGGCCATTGTGGGGGCGGTGAACGCCGGAAAGAGCACCCTCCTCAACGCCCTGCTGGGCGAGGAAAGGGCGATAGTCTCCGACATCCCCGGCACCACCCGCGACACTGTGGAGGAGACGCTCAACATCGACGGGGTGCTTTTCCGCTTCATCGACACCGCCGGCATCCGTGAAAGCGTCGACAAAATCGAAAGAATCGGCATTAAAAGGTCGTTTGAGAGCATTGCAAAGGCCGAGACGGTGATCGGCATGCTTGACGGCACTGCACCCGCAGAAGAGGCGGAAAAGGCCTGTGCGGCCATAGTGGCCAAAGTGCCCGCCGGGAAATCCCTTATCATGGTCCGCAACAAGGTCGACGTCTACGATGCGATAGCGCCCGAGGAGTTCCCCACGGTCGACCGCTCATACAAGGTCTTCCCGCTGAAGTATCCCGCCTTCGGCACATACGACCTCGACCCCGAGGCGCTTGCAGGCAGGCTCAAGGCTTATATGGAAGAAAAGGGGGTAGCCGTTCCCAACGGTTTTTCCGTGCTTGACATCTCCGCCCGCACCGGCGAGGGGATGGACGAACTGCGGAGGCGTCTTGTCAGCTCCCGCATGGTGGAGACGGCCGCCTGGAGCAACGCCACCATGGTGACTAACCTCCGCCATTACGAGG
>JAFZLP010000135.1 GCA_017551405.1 Bacteroidales bacterium | reverse complement strand
CGTTGCCGGTGTATGCCTTGACGTAGGACGCATAGCGCGTGTCGGGTGTCTGGGCCTGCTGCCCGCAGGACAGGAAGGCGGTGAGTGCGGCGAGAACCAGTGCCGCAAGAATCAGGACTTTTTTCATTTCGGATAAAATTTCCTTAAAGGTAGTCATTATTTGGTAAAACAGCAACCCGGACGGCGGCGGAGTCTTCCAGACGGGCGGCCGGAAATTATTTTTCGGCAGGCTTGCCGAAAAACCAATTTCCGCTCCGCTGTCCGCCGCCGGCCACGGTTTTGTGAACCGAGGCAGTTTTTTCAAGCTTTCTTAGTAATTTTGTTGCGGGAATGAAAAAACGTTTTCCAATATTTGCCGCGTTGCTGCTGCTGACGGCTGCTCCGATGGGGGCGCAGTCGGCGTGGAGCAACGGTCTGGACAGGCGGATCAATTCTGCGGTGAGCCCTATCCGTGAAGAATATGGCCGTGTCAGGATAGACGACTGGTTGCAGTATGTGCCGGCTGCGGCATATCTGGTGAGCGGCGCTTTCCGAGGCGGCGGGGGAGAGCACGGCTTTGCCGAGCGGCTGGTCGCGCTTGCCACTTCCGCGGCAACCGAGGCCATCATCGTGAACGGCCTGAAATACACCTGCTGCCGGCTCAGGCCGGACGGCGTCGCGGCGAATTCGTTCCCTTCGGGCCACACGGCCACTGTCTTCATGGGAGCGGAGCAGATCAGGCTTGAATACGGAGGGTGGGCCGGCGCCGGCGCATACGCCCTGGCCACAGGAGTCGGGCTCCTGCGTGTGTACAATGGCTATCACTGGTTCACGGATGTCCTCGCCGGGGCTGCCGTGGGCGTCGTTTCCGCCAACATCGCCTGGCGGCTCCTGCCCGCAGAGTGCAAGCTGCTGGGAATCAGCCCCCGCGCCGAACTGTCGGTCGTTCCCTTCGGCACTGGAGTAATGCTGGCGCTTACCTTCTGAATCAGATCAGCAGGGCGGTAAGGTGGAAGCCGATGAAGGCGGTGATCCAGGCGACGGCGATGGTGTAGACGCAGATTCCTATGGCCCAGCGCCATTTGCCGGTTTCGTTCTTGATGGCCACGAATGTGGCTATGCACGGGAAGTACAGCAGCACGAAGATGATGAATGCCACGGCGGCGGGCAGTGGGATGTTCCGCACCAGCGCGGCCTGGAGGGCGGTGTCGTTCGACTGGTCTTCGGCGGCTGGGGCCCCTTCGTCGGCATACATGACTCCCAGCGAGCTGACTACCAGCTCCTTGGCAACCACACCGGTGAGCAGGCCTATATCCATCTTCCAGCTGAAGCCCAGGGGCTCCATGGCGGGCGAAACGGCCTTGCCTATGCCGCCGAGAACGGAGTGTTCCTGCTGATATTCAGGACCTTTCGACATGTCGTGCGGGAAGTAGCCGAGCGCCCAGATCACCAGCGAGCCGATCAGGATGGTGGTGGCCATCTTCTGCAGATACTGCCTGCCCTTTTCCCAGGTGTGGCGCCAGATGGCCTTGCCCGTGGGGATGCGGTAGGGGGGGAGCTCCATCACGAACGGCAGGTCGTCGTCCCTGACTATCCGCTTCATAATGAGCGCGCTGAGTATGGCCAGCAGCACTCC
Organism: Bacteroidales bacterium; assembly: GCA_017551405.1. Classification (GTDB taxonomy): domain Bacteria; phylum Bacteroidota; class Bacteroidia; order Bacteroidales; family UBA932; genus Cryptobacteroides. The sequence goes on along the minus strand of JAFZLP010000135.1, from coordinate 3,204 downwards.
GAGCAGATAGACGCACATCAGCGCAAGCGCGGCGTGCTTGGGGAAGAAGGCTCCGCAAAGCAGCACGAAGATGGGCAGGCGCCCGGCGCAGCTCATGAACGGGATGAGGGCTATGGTGATGAGCCGGCTCTTGCGGCTCTCGATGGTGCGGGTGCTCATGATCGCCGGCACGTTGCAGCCGAAACCCATGATCATGGGTATGAAGCTCTTGCCGTGCAGCCCGATGCGGTGCATCAGCTTGTCCACTATGAAAGCGCAGCGGGCCATGTAACCGCTGTCTTCCAGTATGCTTATGAAGAAATAGAGGATGAGGATGTTCGGCAGGAACACCAGCACGCTGCCCACGCCGGCGATGATGCCGTCGACCAGCAGGTCCTTGATCCAGCCGTCGTTCATCAGGGAGCCCAGCTTGTCCCCGAGCCACCCCACAAGCGCATCTATCCAGTCCATGGGGTACTGCCCGACTGAGAAGGTGCACCAGAATATGAGATACAGGATGGCCAGGAAGATGGGGAATGCCGCCCATTTGTTGGTGACCACCGCGTCTATCCTGTCGGTGACGGTCTTTTTCTGCCTGCTCTCCACCTTCGGCTGATAAGTCTCCTTGAGCGCGCCCTGGATGAAGGCGTACTTGGCGTCCACGATGGCCGATTCCAGATTGGTTCCCAGCAGGTTCTGGATGCGCTCGTCCTCCTCGTCGCGGGCCTCCCTGACCTCGTCGGCGTTGGGATAGCTGTCGATTATGCGCTCCACGTCCTTGTCGTATTCCAGGAACTTGATGGCCAGGTAGCGGGTGGAGTAGTGCGCGCCTATCGTGAGGTTCTCCTGCATGTGCTGCTGCAGATGGCGTATGCTCTGCTCCAGTTCGGCCCCGTGGTTGATGTGGATGTGGCGCCCGAGCTTCGGGACGTGGTTTTCGTACATCGCGATCACCGTGTCGAAGAGCTCGTTCACCCCCTGGCCGTCGCGGCAGACGGTGGGGCAGACGCTCATTCCGAGAAGATAACCAAGCTGCTCGGTGTCAAGCGTATCCCCCTTGGCCTTCAGTTCGTCGTACATATTCAGCGCCATCACCACCCGGAGGTCCATGTCTATGAGCTGGGTGGTGAGATACAGGTTCCGTTCGAGGTTTGAGGCGTCCACCACGTTTATCACCACATCGGGAAGCGCCTCAAGCAGGTTTTTCCTGACATAGAGCTCCTCCGGGCTGTAAGCGCTGAGCGAATAGGTGCCGGGGAGATCCACCAGCACGATGTCGTAGCCCTTGTAGGTGAAGCGGCCCTCCTTGGCGTCGACCGTGACGCCGCTGTAATTGCCCACATGCTCGTGGGCGCCCGAGGCGATGTTGAAGAGGCTGGTCTTGCCGCAGTTGGGATTGCCCACCAGGGCGACGCGGATGACATGCCCGCGCTGCTCGGCCAGCAGGGCCATTACCGCGTCGAGACGTTCTTCTTCGCCCTTGTCCCCGGGTACGATGGCGCTCAGGTCTTCGGGGGCGGACATATAATCCCTCGCCTCCTGTTCGGAGACGACTTCTATCTTTTCGGCTTCCTCCCTTCGAAGGGAGATCTTGTATCCGAGTATTTCGTACTCGATGGGGTCCTTTAAGGGGGCGTTGAGGATGACGCGGACGATTTTTCCGGTGATGAAGCCCATCTCAATGAGCCTTTTCCGGAAACCGCCGTGGCCGTTCACCTTCACTATCACCGCCTTCTGGCCTGTCTGTACCTCTGAAAGATTCATTTTCTTTAAATAGTTCACATATCCAAGTGCAAAGGTACGCCTAAACCGCAACCCCGTCAATCGCCAAATATTGGTATTTTCCTGTCACGCTTTTTGCATACATAGTGGAAAATAACGATATTTGCTCATCATGAAAATCTTGGTTGTAGACGACGAGAGGGCCATACGCAATTCCCTCAAGGAAATCCTTGCCGACGAAGGATACGAAGTTGACACCGCCGAAGACGGCGCCATAGCCGAAGAGATGATAGACAAGGAGCATTACGACGTCATCTTCTGTGACATCAAGATGCCCGGAAAAGACGGCGAGGAAGTGCTTGAGTTCGTGACGGGGCAGGGCATAGACTCCGCCATCGTGATGATCTCCGGCCACGGCGACATCGACACCGCCGTGGAATGCATCAAGAAAGGCGCCTTCGACTTCATCCAGAAGCCGCTCGATCTCAACCGCATCCTCATCACCGTAAAGAACGCCGGCGAGCGCACCACCCTTGTCAAAGACAACAAGGTGCTCAAGAAGAAGGTCTACGGCCAGGAGATGGTGGGTTCTTCCGCCGCCCTGCAGCACATCCGGGACATCATCTCCAAGGTGGCCCCCACCGACGCCCGCGTGCTCATCACCGGCTCCAACGGCACCGGCAAGGAGCTGGTAGCCAGGAGCCTGCACGCCCTGAGCCTGCGCAGCGCCATGCCCTATGTCGAGGTCAACTGCGCCGCCATCCCCTCCGAACTGATCGAAAGCGAGCTGTTCGGCCACGAAAAGGGCTCGTTCACCTCGGCCATCAAGCAGCACAAGGGCAAGTTTGAACAGGCCGACGGCGGCACCCTCTTCCTCGACGAGATAGGGGACATGTCCCTCGCGGCCCAGGCCAAAGTGCTCCGCGTCCTGCAGGAAAAGAAGCTTTCCCGCGTCGGCTCCGACAAGGACATCAAAGTGGACGTGAGGGTGGTCGCCGCCACCAACAAAGACCTCAGGGCCGAGATAGAGAAGGGCAATTTCCGCGAAGACCTCTACCACCGCCTCAGCGTCATAGTAGTAAAGGTACCGTCGCTCGACGAACGCAAGGAGGACATCCCGGAGCTGGTGGATTATTTCGACAGGCAGATCTGCGCCGAGAGCGGCAAGGGCACCGTCCCGTTCTCGCCGGAGGCCATAAAGGCCCTTCAGGACCGCTCCTGGCCCGGCAACATCCGCGAGCTGCGCAACGTGGTGGAACGCCTCCTCATCCTGGGAGGCAACCCCGTCAGCGCCGCCGACGTCGAGGAATTCTTCTAATATTTCTTCCTAATCAGGGAAATGCCGTCGTAGAGGGGGAGCATCACCACCTCTACCCGCGGGTCGGACGCCGCCATGTCGTTGAAGGCGGCCAGGCCCTTCGTCTGCGCGTCCCCCGGCATGGGGTCGGCATAGACCTTGCCCCCCTGGAGGACGTCGTCGGCCACAATCAGCCCTCCGGGCTT
>JAFZLP010000134.1 GCA_017551405.1 Bacteroidales bacterium | reverse complement strand
GCGAGAACGCGGGATGCCAGGTGTGGGCGTCCTTGAACACCATGCGCAGTTCGCGCGCCCCGGAGGCGTCGCGGCGGACGCGGAGTTCGGGAATTATCTCGATTATTATGTCCTGCACCGTGGGGAAGCGGGTGTAGTCGTCGAGATGGTATACCAGCATGTCCTCGTGGTTGAGTATCAGGTTTTCGCGCTTGGGCATGAATTCGTAGAGGGTGTCGGCGTTGCGCTCGGTGCGCATGGCCAGCGAACGCTCCACCAGCTGTGGCGCATATTCCGACGAGAGCAGGAGCCGCGACGTCTCCACCTTCGTGCGCAGGAACTTGTCTTCAGGCACGAAAGTGCAGTCGTAGCCGCCCTGGTTGCCCATTATCTCACACACCAGGTCCCTGTGGCCGTAGATGTTGTTGGTCTTGAAGACTACCCTGCCGTCGGCGTCTATGTCGCTCAGATAGGTGTCTCCCGCGGAGCCGGGCGACGACACTATTGCCACCGCGGTGGGATCGTCCTTCACCCTGGCGGCCGCGGCGCCGCTGATGAATGCGGTGATTACTTCGCCGTCGAACTCCGGAACGGCCTCTGCCGAGTATGCGGCGGCCCTGGGCAGCAGGGCCTTGAAGTCGCAGGCGTTGAAGGGGGCCGGAGCGGGCAGGCCGTCGTCGTGCCAGATGCTCACTGAAACGGAGGCCGAATCGGCCGCAATGATATTGAGGGCCTCCCCGTCGCAGGCGAGGGTGACCAGACCGGGACGCGAGCTCTCGCCCTGCCCGGAGGCGGGAACGGGCCCCTCCACAACCTTCACTCCCCCGGGCACGCGGGCCGAGCTGCCGGTGTTGTAGATGGCTATCTCCCCTGCATGCTCATAGGGTTTGAAGTCGGATTCGCAGCGCTCCAGGGCGGTGTATGCGAAGATACGGTAGTTCCCGGTGGGGACGTTAAGCGGGATGGGGATCACCCCGGCGCCGCGCCCGTCCACGAGGGCTATCTTGGCCGTGACGGCGGTGCTGTGCGAGGACGCTATCTCCACATAGCAGATGCCGCTTGCGGCGGAGAGCTTGCCCTCCGCGTCGAGGCAGAATGCGGAGCACCAGATATTGTCGCCGGCGACGTACACCCTCCTGTCGAGGGAAAGGTAGCAGCGCTCGAGTCCGCCGGCCCTGAGGCCCAGCGAACAGAGTGCGATTGCCAATGCCAGAATTGTCTTTCTCATTTTACCCAGTATTCGGGAGGAGTGGTCACTCCCCCAAGTTCACGGCAGTCGACGCAGCGCGACTTGATCCATCTTACAGCTCCCCCTTCGCCCAGGTCGTCCACCGGCCTGTAGCCGATGTTGTACCAGCTTTTCATGTCGGGATGAGCCTTGTCATATTCCAGGACCGCCGGCGTTTCCGCGGGCGTTTTCCTGTAATAATACGGCGCCACGTCGAAGAAGCGGCGCTTCTCGGCCACGTGCGACACCTCTATGAATCCGACCGCCATGTGCGTGGAGTCGCTCACCGAGCGGATGTTGCCCTGCATCCCGCTGGGGATGGTGGTGAACAGCGAGCCGGTGTAGTCGGAGGTCTCCTGAAGGGTGTTCAGGTACTCGTAGCAGTCCTCGGAGATGATGCGCGCCTTGACCAGGGCCGCCATCCGCCTCGAGGCGATGGGGCTCCAGCGGGATACCCTGTGGAACTCGTGCCCGTAAAGTCCCTGTCCCTGAAGCGTCTTGGCTATGGCCAGGCCCGATTCGGTGGAGTAGGAGTGCGAATAGCAGATATAATAGGGATTGGGCTGTCCCGTCATGCTGAGGTCTATCAGCCTGTCGTAATCCGGATCGTACAGGAACGACGCCTGATAATCGGCGTTGTACTCCCAGTCAAGTTCGTAGTCCCAGCGGTAGCACCCGGAACTGCCCTCGGGCGACTGGAGCGATAGCGTAAGGTTCAGCTCGGATTCGGTCGGTTCGAGATCTATGCTGCTGATGACGGGTTCAGGCTGGGGATAACGCCAGCCGGACACGTATTCGGGATCCCATTTTTCGCCGGGATTCGACAGCAGGACATGGATTCTGTACATGCGGTCGGCCGGGGCGTCCGTAAGGTCCACGTAGACCTTCTTGTTCTTTTCGGAGTAGCTCTTGTACTTGTTGCCGAATTCATCCTCGACCCATACGGTGCCGTTGGGCCGGGATGTGGCGTCGCCGTTGAGCGGGCTCACGCTGCTCAGACTGAACACCGAGATGTCGCCGATGAGCACATCCCCTTCCACAACCAGGCCTTCGCCGGTGCCCATCACGTCCGGGGAGAAGGGGTAAATGCAGGAAGAAACAGCGAGCAGCGCCGCAAGTATGTAAATTGTCTTCTTCATGCTTAGAACAGGATGTTAAGGTTGATGTAAGGAATGGGAACGGCGAATACCGAAACCATGTGTCCGGTGACCACGCCGCCGCCTCCGGTGGTGTAATACACCGAATAGGCGTTCTTGCGGCCGGTGACGTTGTAGCATCCGATGGTGACGGAAGAGTGGAGGAGCGCCTTAAGGTAGTGGCCTGGGTCGATGTTGACGGCCAGGTCGAGGCGGAAGTAGTCGGGAAGGCGGTAGCCGTTGCGCTCGGAATAGAGCAGGCGGTTGCCGCCGCCGTAACTGAAGATGCCGACGGGCAGCGTGACGGGACGCCCGGTCGAATAGTCCACGTTGGCGGAGAAGCTGTAGCGCCTGGTGATGGCGAAATTGGCCACCAGCTTGATGTCGTGCGGCTTGTCGAAGGAGGCCGCATACCATTCCCCGCCGTTTATGGTCTCGATGCCCCTCCAGCCCATCTCCTGAAGGAGGGTGCGGGAGTAGGTGTAGGTGAGCCAGCCGGTGAGCTTGCCGACGGTCTTCTTGGCCATGAATTCCACGCCGTACGCCTTGCCGCGGGTGGGCACGAGGTCGTCGGCCAGTTCGCGGTTCATGCTCAGGGTGGCGCCGCCCTTGTAGTCGAGGTAGTTGCTCATCCGCTTGTAATAGCCTTCGAGCGAGAGGTCGAGCTTGCCTCCGAACACCGTCCAGTACAGACCCGTTGCGGCCTGCCAGCCGTCGGTGGGCTTGATGTCGGCGTCGGTGAGTTTCCAGGTGTCGAGCGGCGAGATGGCCGCGGTGTTGGAGATCAGATGGATGTTCTGGCGCAGCGTGTTGAAGCCGGTCTTCACCGACAGCATCGGGGTGAAGGACCATTTGCCGGAAACCCTGAATTCGGGAGACAGGTTCCACGACCTGTCGGCCAGGTTCATGAAGGCGGACAGCCTCGCTCCCCCTTCGAGGGCGAGCCTGTCGCTGGGCTGCCAGTTGTCGGAGACATAGACCGCGGGCTCCACGGCATACTCCCTGCCGAGGTTGTCGGCCACCACCATGGACGATTCGCCGAGGGGGTTCAGGATGCCGCCGTCGAGGCCGTAGACCGTAGCGTCGCCGCCGTACGAGAAAGTGTGGCCGGAGCCTGAGGGCGTGACGAACTTCAGGCGCGCAAAGGCCTGATTCACAGCGGTATTCAGGGTGTAGGCCTCGTGAATATTGGTATAGTCGTCGAGCTGGTTGCCGAAGTAGTCCACGCCGGTAGAGAAGGTCATGCGGGTACCCTCGGAAGAGACGTGGTTGTAGCGCAGCGCGGCGTTGAGGTTGGCGTAGCGGAAGGTGTTGTCTTCGTTGAACGCGAAGCGGTCGCGCGAGTAATAGCCGAACACCTGCAGGCTGTTGTTGGCGTCGAAGACGTGGCTCAGCGTGATGTTGGCGTCGTAGAAGCCAGCGGTGCCGCCGGCGTAGTCGCTGCCGGCCGGAATCTGCTTGAGGAGCCAGTCGGAATAGGTGGTGCGGCCGCCCACGAGGAAGGTGGTGCGGCCCTTGCCTGCCAGCGGGCCTTCGAGATGGAAGCGGCTGGTGAGCAGGCCTATGCCAAGGGAGCCCTTCACCTTTTCGATGTCGCCGGTCTTGCCGTCCACGGTGAGCACGGAGGAGATGCGGCCGCCGTACTCGGCGGGGATGCTGCTCTTGTAGAGGTTAACGTCCGCCACCACGTCGGGGTTGAAGGATGAGAAGATGCCGAAAAGGTGCGAGGTGTTGTAGATGGTTCCCTCGTTGAAGAGGACCAGGTTCTGGTCGGACGAGCCGCCGCGGACGTTGAAGCCGCCGGAGGCTTCGCCCACCGTCTTGACTCCCGGCAGGGTGAGCACCGCCTTGATGACGTCGCCCTCGCCGAAAGCGGTGGGGATCTTGTTGAGCGTCTTGACGCTCACGTGCTCGAGGCCCATCTGGGCGGTGCGGTGGTTCAGGCGGGTCTCGTCGGAAATCATGGCCGCGTCGAGCTCGGTGGCCTTCACGTTCATGGTGAGGTTGAGCTCGCCGTCGCCGTTGATTATCACCATAAGGTGGACGTCTTCCTTGCTGGTTTCCATGAAGTTGAGGACGTTCTCGCCGGTGGGCAGCCTGAGCTCCCAGCGCCCGTGGGCGTCGGTGACGGTGTAGGCGCCGGAGAGGGAGTCGGACACCACCGCGCCGGGCAGCGGTTCGTCGAACTGGCCGTCCGTGACCGTGCCGTACACCCTCGCCGTGGCGGCGGGATGCTCGCGTTTCTGTCCTATGGTGTAGACCTTGTTGCGGAAGGTGACGTCGAGGCCGGCTCCGGACTCCGCCAGCGCGTCGGTCTCGTCCCTTTCTTCAAAGTAGCCGTCGGGGAGCACGGCCTTGAGGTTTTCCGGCCGCGGGGCGGCCACTACGGGCCTGCGGATATCGGTGCCGCTGCCCTCCACGGGGTGCCAGTCCGTCACCAGGAGATCCAGCACGCTCGGCCCGCCTTCGTCGAGGAAGGCGAAGGCCTCGTGGAGATAGGTCCGCTTGGCGACGCCCATCCCGTTGAGCCCGGCGGCGCGCATGTGGCGCCTGAGTTCGGAGGCCCTGGAGCGGAACTGCCTGGCGACGCTGCCCTTATTGTCCAGCTTGACGAGGCGGCCGTCCTTCGTGAGCATGTAGAACGCCTCGGAATAGTCGTAGAACGAGAGGCAGCTCGGATTGTACTTGGGATCGTCGTAACCTATGAGCATGCGGTGGTCGCCCGAAGCGGTGCGGAAGCGGCGGTTAACCCGCCTCAGGAGCGTGCCGGAGCCGTCGAAGACGACTTCGTAGAAGCCCGGTTCGGAGCCCGCGACGCCCTGGTACTGCAGGTTCACGAAACGGACGCCGGCCCTCTCTATCCAGGAGAGCTGGTCCCGTTCGGGAATGCTGGGGGCGTAGGTGGCGCTGGGGCGCACGTGCACGAGGCCCGTGGAGGCATCCACCCTGAGCAGGACGCCTTCGTAGAGACGGCCGTTGAACATGGCGCTTCCGGACTTGAAACCGGTGGTGTCCCAGTACGGGGTGCCGTTGTACACGTAGGGAGGCGGGATGGCCACCCTGCCGCGGTATATCATGGATGACGGATCCTGTCCCTGGCCCATGCATAGGCCGCTGAAAGCCAGCGAAAGGATGAGCGCAAGAATCCAGTTGGATGAGTAATGAACGAGTGTTTTCAAAGCCCGCAAAAGTAGCTATATTTTTTTGGAAAATACCTATATAATCGCTAAATTTGACGATACAACTAACCGGATAATTATTATCAGTCAAAATAACATGCAAGACAAATTACAGCAACTTACCGAACAGCTTTATAATGAGGGCCTTTCCAAGGGCCGGCAGCAGGGCGAAGCCATCCTGGCAGACGCCCGCAAGGAGGCCGGGGAAATAGTCGCCAAAGCCCGCGAAGAAGCTGCCGCCATTACCGAGAAGGCCCGGAAAGACGCCGAAGACCTGCGCGTCAAGGTGGCGTCCGACCTCAAGATGGCATCTGCACAGGCCCTCCAGGCCACCAAGAAAGACATCGAGAACCTGCTGGTCGGGGAAATCTCCGCAAAAGACACAGCCGCCGCCCTGCAGGATCCCGCCTTCCTCAAGCAGATAATCTCCGCAGTGGCAGCCCGCTTCGACGCCTCGGAGGCCAGCGACCTCGAGCTCATCCTCCCCGAAAAGCTCAAGGCAGAGCTGGAGCCCTGGGTGAAAGGCGAGCTCGCAAAGAGCCTTTCCAAGGGTGTCAGCGCATCCTTCACCAAGAAGGTCGCCGGCGGCTTCAACATCGGCCCCAAGGACGGCGGCTGGTTCGTCAGCCTTACCGACGAAACCTTCAACGCCCTCATTGCCGAATATCTCAGGCCCGTAACGCGCAAAATCCTCTTCGGTGAATAATTACGAATACATAATCGCGGGGCTGCCGGTCCTGCAGCCCGATTACCGCGGCAAGCTCGACACCGACGCCATCCTGGAAGAGATCCGCTCCCAGCTCTCCGAAAAAGACTCGGCGGCTCTCGGTTTCCTCCTTGACGGCTGGGGCGACGGGCTCGACGAGGCCTTCTACCGCAGCGCCGCCGCCCACTCCAACGCGTTCATCAGGGGCTACTTCGAGTACGACCTCCAGCTCCGCAACGCAAAGGTCGCCTTCCTCAACAAAGAGCTGGGCAGGCCCGCCGGGCAGGACACCGTCGCCTTCGGCCCCGAAGATTTCGACGACCGCCCGAAGGTGGACGAAGTGCTGGCCATGAAAGACATCCTGGGCCGCGAACGCGGTCTGGACGAGCTGCTCTGGGCCCGGATCGACGAGCTCACCGTCATGCACGTCTTCGACATGGACACCATCCTGGGGTTCACCGCAAAGCTCAAGATAGTGGACCGCTGGACCAGGCTCGACCCGGAAACCGGCCGCGAGCTGTTCCGCCGGCTCGTCAGCGACCTGAAAGACAACTACACACTGGAAATCAAATAATCAATATGAATACTATAGGAAAGGTAACAGGAATCGTTTCCAACCTTGTAACCGTGCAGACTGAAGGCCCGGTGGCAGAGAATGAACTCTGCTTCATCGACCTCGACGGCACCAACCTCCTGGCCGAGGTCATCAAGGTAAACGGGAACAAGGCCTCGGTGCAGGTGTTCGAAAGCACGCGCGGCCTTAAAGGAGGCGCCAGGGTCGAGTTTCTCGGCCGCATGCTCGAGGTCTCGCTCGGCCCCGGGCTTCTGGGCGGCGTGTTCGACGGCCTCCAGAACGACCTCACCACAATGTCCGACGTCTTCCTCAAGAGGGGCGAATACACCGACCCGATCGACCGCACCCGCCTGTGGGACTTCAAGCCCCTCGCGGCGCCCGGCGACAAGGTGCGCGCATCGGACTGGCTGGGCGAGGTGAAGGAGGGCTGGCTCCCCCACAAGATCATGGTCCCGTTCAAGTTCGAGGGCGAGTACACCGTAAAGTCGGTGGCCCCCGAAGGCCAGTACAAGGTAGACCACACCATCGCGGTGCTCACCGGCCCCGACGGCGAGGATGTCGAGGTGACCATGGTCCAGAAATGGCCCGTCAAGGTGGCCGTCAAGGGCTATAAGGACAAACCCCGTCCGCAGAAGATAATGGAAACGGGTGTCCGCATCATCGACTCCTTCAACCCCATCGCCGAAGGCGGCACCGGCTTCATCCCCGGGCCTTTCGGCTGCGGCAAGACGGTGCTCCAGCACGCCATCGCCAAGCAGGGCGAGGCCGACATCATAGTCATGGCAGCCTGCGGCGAGCGCGCCAACGAGGTGGTGGAGATCTTCACCGAGTTCCCGGAGCTCATCGACCCGTACACCGGCCGCAAGCTCATGGAGCGCACCTCCATCATCTGCAACACCTCCAACATGCCGGTGGCCGCGCGTGAGGCATCGGTCTACACCGCCATGACCATCTGCGAATACTACAGGGCCATGGGCCTGAGGTGCCTGCTCCTGGCAGACTCCACTTCCCGCTGGGCCCAGGCTCTCCGCGAGATGTCCAACCGCATGGAGGAACTCCCCGGAGCCGACGCCTTCCCGGTAGACCTTTCCGCCATCATCAGCAACTTCTACGCACGTGCGGGCATGGTCGTCCTGAACAACGGCCAGAAGGGCGCGGTCACCGTCATCGGCACCGTCTCCCCCGCCGGCGGCAACCTCAAGGAGCCCGTCACCGAAAGCACCAAGAAGGCGGCCCGCTGCTTCTACTCCCTCGAGCAGGCGCGCGCCGATCAGAAGCGCTACCCGGCGGTGAACCCCATCGACTCCTACTCCAAGTATCTCGAGTATCCCGAAATCATCGCCTATCTCGACGAACGCATCGAAGAGGGCTGGGTGCAGAAGATCATCAAGTGCAAGATGCTCATCCGCCGCGGCAAGGAAATGGCCGACCAGATCAACATCCTCGGCGACGACGGCGTGCCCATGAGCTATCACGAGGCCTTCTGGAAGAGCGAAGTCCTGGATTTCGCCTTCCTGCAGCAGGACGCTTTCGATGCGGTGGACTCCGTGTGCCCCATGGAGCGCCAGAAATACATGCTCGACCTCATCCTCGAAATCTGCGAACGCAAGTTCAGCTTCGACAACTTCGAAGTCTGCCGCGACTACTTCAAGAATCTCATCAACGTACTCCGGCAGATGAACTATTCCGAGTTCCACAGCGCTCAGTTCGAAAATTACCGCGGTCAACTGACTAAACTCCTCGAAGAAAATGGCAAGTCCTAAAGCATTCAAAAAGATATACACGCAGCTCGAGGCCATTACCAAGGCCACGGTTTCGCTGCACGCCCAGGGCGTATCCAACGACGAGCTGGCAACGGTGGAAGGGCGTCTCGCCCAGGTGGTTAAAATGAAGGGCGACCTCGTCACCCTGCAGGTCTTCGCGGGTACCGAAGGTATCCCGACCAACGCCGAGGTGAGCTTCTTCGGGGCTCCCCCCACCCTCAAGGTAAGCGACCAGCTGAGCGGCCGTTTCTTCAACGCATACGGCAACCCCATCGACGGCGGTCCCGAAATCGAAGGCATGGAGCGCGAGGTGGGCGGTCCTTCCGTCAACCCCTACAAGCGCCGCCAGCCCTCCGAGCTCATCCCCACCGGCATCGCCGGCATCGACCTCAACAACACCCTGGTATCGGGCCAGAAGATTCCTTTCTTCGCCGACCCCGACCAGCCTTACAACCAGGTCATGGCAGACGTGGCCATGAGGGCCGACGTCGACAAGATCATCCTCGGCGGCATGGGCCTCTCGAACGACGACTACCTCTACTTCAGGCACGCCTTCGAAGGAGCCGGCGCCCTCGACAGGATAGTATCCTTCGTGAACACCACCGAAGATCCCCCAGTGGAGAGGCTTCTGGTGCCTGACATGGCGCTCGCCGCGGCCGAATATTTCGCAGTCGACAAGAATGAGAAGGTGCTGGTGCTCCTCACCGACATGACCCTCTATGCCGACGCCCTCTCGATAGTGTCCAACCGAATGGACCAGATTCCTTCCAAGGACGCGATGCCAGGCTCGCTCTATTCCGACCTGGCCAAGATCTACGAGAAGGCGGTGCAGCTGCCCACCGGCGGTTCCATTACCATCATCGCGGTCACCACGCTGAACGACGGCGACATCACCCACGCCATCCCCGACAACACCGGTTACATCACCGAGGGCCAGCTCTTCCTGAGGGCGGACCCCGACTCCGGCAAGGTCATCGTGGACCCGTTCCGCTCCCTTTCCAGGCTCAAGCAGAACGTGCAGAACAAGAAGACGCGCGAAGACCACTCGCAGGTCATGAACGCCAGCGTGCGCCTCTACGCCGACGCGCAGAACGCCAAGACCAAGCAGGAGAACGGCTTCGACCTCTCCGACTACGATATCAGGTGCCTCGACTACGCGGTGGAATACGCCACGAGGCTGCTCAGCATCGACGTCAACATCACCATCACCGAAATGCTCGACACGGCATGGGAGCTGTTCGCCAAATACTTCTCCCCCGCCGAAATCGGCATACGTCAGAACTTCATCGATAAATACTGGCCCAAAAAAGCCGAATAATGCCAATCAAGTTCCAATATAACAAGACTTCTCTCACGAACCTGGGCAAGCAGCTCAAGATACGGAAGAACGCCCTCCCCACGCTCAAGAGCAAGGAGAGCGCCCTCCGCTACAGCTCCCTTGTGGCCCGGAAGGAATCCGAAAGGCTGCAGCAGGAACTTGAGCAGAAGATGAAGGAATACGACTATCTGGCAGCCCTCTGGAACGAGTTCGAGCCGGATCTGGTGTCCATCACTGACGTCGATCTGGGCACCGTCAAGACGGCGGGAGTGAAATGTCCCGTCCTCAACGAGGTGTATTACAAGCTCAAGCCGTTCAACGCCTTCGTGAAGCCTGCATGGTACGCCGACGGCGTCCGCATCCTCAAGGAGCTCACCTTCCTCGGGCTCAAGTCCGAAGTGAGCGAGCAGACCAGCAGGATCCTGGACTATCAGCGCAAGAAGACCACCCAGAAGGTGAATCTCTACGAAAAGGTCCAGATTCCGGGCTACATTGAGGCGATGCGCAAGATCAAGCGCTACATGGAAGACGAAGAGAACCTGAGCAAGGCTTCGTCCAAGATAGTCAAGACCCGCCACGCCGCGGAAGATGAGGAGGAGAGCCTATGATAGACAGGATGACCAAATATTCCTTCGTGCTGCTCTCCTCGCGCACCGAAGACTTCCTGAAGGAGCTTCAGGAGCTGGGGCTCGTGGACATCACGCGTTCTTCCAGGCCGGTGGACGACCGTTCCGCCGAACTGCTTTCGCAGATAGAGAGCGCCAAGGTCGAAATCAAGGACATACGCGAGGGAAGCGACGTGCACCTGCGCGAACTCAGGGCCGCTCTGGCCGCGCAGCTCCGCGACTACGAAGACATCAAGGTCTGGGGCAGCTGGGACCGCGAGAAACTCGCCGAACTCGGCCTTGCCTACCACTTCTACAAGATAGACGGCCGCAAGTTCCAGCCCGAGCTCGGGGAGCAGTTCCCCATCCGGGTGGTCGCCGAAGACAAGAACTATGTTTATCTGGTGCTCGTGGGCGATCCCGAGGGATTCCCGTTCAAGGAGCTGAACCCGCCGTCCATGACTGCCGGAGAGGCCGCTGCGGCCATCGACGACCGCCAGCGCCAGATTTCGCTCTACGGAAAGGCCCTCACCGACCGCCGTTCCGAGCTTCCCGCCCTCGAGAAGGCTCTGGCCGCAAAGAAAGAGGAACTCTCCCGCTATCTGGCCGCCCTTGCCGGAGAATCCGCAGCCGAGAACACCCTGGTGGTGTTCGAAGGCTTCGCCCCGGTGGAAGACGCCGCCGCCCTTGAATCCAAGTTCGACGAAATGGACCTGCTGTGGCTCAAGGAAGCCGCCGCCGAAACCGACAATCCTCCCATCAAGCTCAGGAACAAGAAGTTCGCTGGCATGTTCGAGGTGCTTACCGACATGTACGGAAGGCCCGGCTACGACGGCTTCGACCCCACTCCGTTCATCAGCATCTTCTTCACCCTGTTCTTCGCCTTCTGCATGGGCGACGCCGGCTACGGCCTGGTGCTCCTGCTCATAGGATTCCTGCTCCGCAAGAAACTCGGCAAGACCGCATCGCTCGTGATGGTGCTTGGCACCGCCACGGTGGTGGTGGGCTTCTTCTTCCACAGTTTCTTCAGCCTGGACATCAGCAAGTGGGGCTTCATCCGCAGCCTGGGGCTCAACAAGATAATGATGCCCTCCGACAGCCAGTGCGTGGTGCAGGGGCTCGGAAGCTACGACTGGAACATGATCCTGGCCCTGGCCTGCGGCGTGCTCCACATTTCCCTGGCGCAGGTCACCAAGGCAATAGTCGCCACCCGCAACAAGGGCTTCTTCAACAGCCTGGGTGTGTGGGGATGGACCCTGCTCATCGTGGGCGGAGTGGCGATAGGCGTGCTGGCCATCCTCAAGGTGTTCGATTCGTCCATCACCAAGATCGCCCTCATCGCCGTCGGAATCCTCTCGGGCCTGTTCATCTTCTTCCTCAGGGACCTTCATAAGAATCCCCTGGCCAACTTCGGAAACGGCTTATGGGAGACCTACAACACCGCTACGGGTCTGCTTTCCGACGTGCTCAGCTATCTCCGCCTCTACGCGCTTGCGCTTGCGGGCAGCCTTCTCGGCGGGGCCTTCAACGACCTGGCCGTGATGGTACGCGGCGACGGCGGCATCGGAGGCTGGATCTTCTGCGTGCTGCTGCTGATTGTCGGCCATGTGCTCAATATAGCGATGTCCGGCCTCAGCGCCTTCGTGCACCCGCTCCGCCTGAACTTCCTCGAATTCTTCAAGAATGCGGGCTACGAGGGCACTGGGCGCACTTACGCACCCCTTTCAAAAGAACAATAATCAAAACTAAAACTTATAAAAATGTCACCAGAATTCATTCAAACACTCGGTTATCTCGGACTCGGCGCAGTGCTCGCCCTTGCCGGCGTAGGCAGCGCTTATGGAACAACCATTGCGGGCAATGCCGCTGAAGGCGCCCTCAAGAAAAGGCCGGAAGGCTCCGGTAACTACATGGTACTCTCGGCAGTTCCCGCAACTCAGGGTATCTACGGATTCGTAGCATTCCTCATCATGCTCGGCAGGCTCAACGCCGATCCCACCCTCGGTCTCAAGACCTTCGGCATCGGCCTCTTCGTGGGTGCCGTCTGCCTCCTGTCGGCTGTCCGCCAGGGCCAGGTCTGCGCCAACGGCATCGTGGGAATCAGCCAGGGCCACAACGTGTTCGCAAACACGCTCATCTACGCCGCCCTTCCTGAATTCTACGCCATCCTCGGCCTCGTAGGCGCCATCATGGCATAGTCCTGCAGCTACAGAAACGGATTGCTCCGGTCACAGGCACGCTTTGCCGATGACCGGAGCAATCTGTTTATCATGCAGGCTGAATGCTAAGGTTTCGGGATTTTCAGCTTCTGTCCCACACGCAGCTTGCTGGAGGACATGCCGTTGAAATCCATGATGTTGCGCGCGCTCACTCCGGGGTACTTCTTGGCTATGTCGTAGAGGTTGTCACCGGATTCCACGGTGTAGATCGTGTACTCGCCGGAGAAGCCGGCTGCGGTGTTGATCCCGCCGGCTGCAGCCGGAAGGTCCTTCTTGTCGTCCGCAGCCTTCGACGCGGCGGAGCCTCCCGAAGGCGCGCCTCCCCTGCTGTAGATATACAGTATCTGCCCTACGCGGAGATTGTCGCTCCTGAGGTGGTTCCACTGCTTTATCTGCTTGACTGTCACGTGGTAGCGCGAGGCGATCTTGCCCAGATAGTCTCCGCTGCGCACCTTGTAGGCGACGCGGGATTCGCTGCCGCTCTCCTTCAGGTTCTTGAGCACCTGCTGGCTGAGCAGTTCCCCGGACTTGTGGTTATACAGGGTGTCGCGCGGCACGTCGAGGAACGCCGAGGTCCACGAGACCGGCAGCTGGAGCACGTAGGTGCCCTCGTCGCCGGGGATGATGTCGTGGGTGTACTGCGGGTTGAGCTGGCGCAGCATCTCGAGCGGCACGCCCACAGTTTCGTTTATCTGCTTGAAATGCAGGTTCCTGCGGATCTCGAAGGTGTCGCAGGCGACCGGCAGGCCCACGTCGGTGGCCGACAGGCCGTATTCGTTGCGGTACTCGAAGGCGTACATCGCCCCTACGAACGCCGGCATGTAGCCCCTGGTTTCATGGGGAAGATAATCGTAGATGTCCCAGAACTTGCGGCTGCCGGCCCTCTTGATGGCCTTCTGCACGTTGCCCAGGCCGCAGTTGTATGAGCTGATGGCAAGGCACCAGTCCCCGAACATCTCGTAGGCGTCCTTGAGGTAGCGCGCGGCCGCATCGGCCGACTTCTCGACGTCCAGGCGCTCGTCCACGAACGAATTGATCTTGAGGCCGTAGCCGCGGGCTGTGTTGTACATGAACTGCCACATGCCCATGGCTCCCACCCTCGACCTGGCGACCGGATTGAAGTTCGATTCGATGACGGCCATGTACTTGAGTTCCAGGGGGATGTCGTATTTGGCGAAGATCTCTTCGAATATGGGGAAATAATAGGCGCTCCGGCCCAGCAGCACGCCCATGTGGCGGGGCATCTTCTCGGAGTAGAGCACCATGTAGTTCTT
>JAFZLP010000133.1 GCA_017551405.1 Bacteroidales bacterium | reverse complement strand
CTTCGAGTACTTCCTGGTCGGCGGCGACGGCATGAGCGGCTACAGCACCTACGGCAGCGACGTCATCCCGCTCCGCGGATACGAGAACTACTCCCTCACCCCGCAGAAGACCACCGCCTACAACTCATCGGGCATGTCATACGCCGGTAACGTCTACGACAAGTTCACGGTCGAGTTCAGGTATCCCGTAATCCTCCAGCCTCAGAGCACCATCTTCGTGCTGGCCTTCCTCGAGGGCGGCAACTGCTGGGCCGACATCAGGGACTTCAATCCCTTCCAGATCAAGCGCAGCGCCGGCGTGGGCGTTCGCATCTTCCTGCCCATGATCGGACTGCTCGGCATAGACTGGGGTTACGGCTTCGACGACGCCACGAACGGAGGCAGCCAGTTCCACTTCGTGATAGGCCAACAGTTCTAGCACTATGTTTGCTAATTGAACAAAATAATGTAAATTTGTACCCTTGTATTAACAAAGACTAAAAATCAATTAAGAATCGATATGAAAAAGATCATCGTAGTCGCAGCTTCGCTGCTTCTCTGCGCGGCAGCATGGGCACAGCCCAAGTTCGCCCACGTCAATTTCTCCGAACTCGTTCAGCTCATGCCCGAGTCCGATCAGGCGCGTGCAACCCTCCAGGCTTCCAGCAAGGAGGCTCAGGATACCTACCAGGGCATGGTGGACGAATATAACAACAAGTACAACCAGTACGCCGAGAAGGTCAACACCATGACCCCCGCCATCAGGGAAAGCAAGGAGAAGGAGCTTACCGACATCCAGGTCCGCATCCAGCAGTTCTCCCAGAGCATCCAGCAGGAGCTCGCCCAGCAGGAGCAGCAGCTCATGGCCCCCATCTACAAGAAGGCCCAGGATACGGTCAACGACCTTGCCAAGCAGGGCGGCTACATCTATGTGTTCGACCGCACCAGCATCCTTTACATCGACGAGACCCAGAGCACCGATCTCACCCCGGCAGCCCGCAAGGTCCTCAACATCCCCGCCGACAGGACTCTGGAAAGCCTTCAGGCAGAACTCCAGGCCCAGGCACAGCAATAACCAATCCGAACAACCAATTTGCAATAACCACATAATCTGAAATGCAACACAAGGTAATCGACGCCAAAGATGTTGTGATAAGATTTGCAGGAGATTCCGGTGACGGCATGCAGCTCACCGGAACTCTTTTTGCGAATACGTCAGCAGTCTACGGCAACGAACTCTCCACTTTTCCGGACTATCCGGCAGAAATCCGCGCCCCGCACGGCACGGTTTCCGGCGTTTCCGGGTTCCAGGTCCACATCGGCAGCAGCGACGTCACCACTCCCGGCGACTACTGCGACATGCTGGTCGCAATGAACCCGGCGGCCCTGAAGGCCAACGCCAAATGGTGCAAGCGCACCGCCACCATCCTGGTCGACGAGGATTCGCTCACCGAGGCCCTCATGCAGAGGGCGGGTTTCAAGACGGACAACCCGTTCACCGAACTCAAGGTCGACGACCGCAACCTCATCGTCGCTCCCATCACCACGCTCACCGAGGAAAGCCTCAAGGACAGCGGCATGGACAAGAAGGCCATTGACAAGTGCAAGAACATGTTCACTCTGGGCATGGCCTGCTTCATCTTCGACCGCCCGCTGGACTACACCTTCGAGTATATCGAAAAGAAGTTCGCGAAGAAGCATCCCGAGGTGGTGGAGCCCAACAAGAAGGTACTCAGGGACGGCTACAACTACGCCGCCAACCTGCAGATGGTCGCAGACACCTACCACATCGCCCCCGCGAAGCTCAAGAAGGGCATCTACCGCAACATCACCGGCAACCAGGCCACCGCATGGGGCCTGATGGCTGCCAGCGAAAAGAGCGGCCTGCCACTCTTCTGCGGCTCATATCCCATAACGCCCGCAACTGCCATCCTTGAGGAACTTGCAATCCATAAGTATCTGGGTGTCAAGACCCTCCAGGCAGAGGACGAAATCGCCGGCGTCTGCACCGCCATCGGCGCGGCCTATGCCGGCAACCTTGCCGTCACCACCACTTCCGGTCCCGGCCTCTCCCTCAAGAGCGAGGCCCTCGGACTTGCGGTCATGACGGAACTTCCGCTCGTGGTGGTCGACGTCCAGCGCGCCGGCCCCTCCACCGGCATCCCCACCAAGACCGAACAGACCGATCTCGGCCAGGCCCTCTACGGCCGTAACGGCGAATGCCCCATGCCCATCGTGGCAGCCCATTCCCCGGCTCATTGCTTCAACGCCGCCTTCAATGCCGCCAAGATAGCCCTCGAGCACATGACTCCCGTCTTCCTGCTCAGCGAAGGCTTCCTTGGCAACGGCAGCGAACCCTGGCTGATTCCCAACATGAGCGATTATCCCGAGATCAAGCCTCCCTTCGCCAAGTCGCTTGCCGAGGACGGCAAGTTCCATCCCTTCGAGCGCGACGCCAATTTCGTCCGCAAGTGGGCCCTGCCCGGACAGAAGGGTTTCGAACACCGCGTGGGCGGTCTCGAGAAAAACCACGAAGGCGTGCTTTCGTCCGACCCGCAGAACCATCAGCTCATGGTGGACGAGCGTGCAGCCAAAGTTCAGAAGATCGCAGATTTCATCCCCGAGCTCGAGGTGGACGGCCCTGAAAAGGGCAAGCTCCTCGTAGTGGGCTGGGGCGGAACCTACGGCCATATCCTTTCGGCCATTAACGAAATCCGTTCCGCAGGGAAGCAGGTTTCACGCGTGCATTTCGACTACATCATGCCCGTTCCCCGCAACACGAAAAAGGTTCTGGAATCCTACGACACCATCCTTGTATGCGAACTCAACAGCGGCCAGTTCGCAGGTTATCTCCGCACCTTGTATCCCGGGCTCAACATCAAGAGCTTCGGCAAGGTCCAGGGACAGCCTTTCCTCGTAAATGAACTCGTAGACGCAATCAGCAAGGAGATTTAAACTATGGCAACACTTTCATTCAAAGATTTCAAGTCCGACCAGGAAGTGCGCTGGTGTCCGGGTTGCGGCGATCACGCCGTCCTTGCGGCTCTCCAGAGGGCCCTTCCCCAGGTGAGCGCGGCCTGCGGTTATGAGAAGGAGCGTTACGTGGTGGTCAGCGGCATCGGCTGCTCCTCCCGTCTTCCTTACTATATGGACACCTTCGGGTTCCATTCCATCCACGGAAGGGCCACCGCCATCTCCACCGGCATAAAGGTGGCGAACCCCTGGCTTACCGTTTGGCAGGCCTGCGGCGACGGCGATGCCCTCGCAATCGGCGGCAACCACTTCATCCATGCCATCCGCAGGAACATCGACATCAACATAATCCTCTTCAACAACCAGATTTACGGCCTCACCAAGGGGCAGTATTCTCCCACCTCCAAGTTCGGGGCCGTCACCAAGACCAGCCCATACGGCACCGTGGAGCACCCGTTCAATCCGGGTTCGCTCGTGCTCGGCGCCAAGGGCACCTTCTTCGCCCGCAGCCTCGACGTGGAGCTGAAGCTGAACGAAGAAATCATGACGTCCGCCGCCATGCATGACGGCTGCTCTGTTATGGAGATGCTCACCAACTGCGTGATTTTCAACGACGGCGCCCACAAGAGCCTGTCCGATCCGGCCGTCAAGGCAGACCATACCATCGTGCTGCGCCACGGCGAGAAGATGATCTTCGGCAAAGACCGCGACAAGGGCCTTGTCTACGACGGCAGGGAACTCCGCGTCGTGAAGATCGGCGAGAACGGCATCACCGAGGACGACATCCTCGTGCACGA
Source organism: Bacteroidales bacterium (assembly GCA_017551405.1). GTDB lineage: Bacteria > Bacteroidota > Bacteroidia > Bacteroidales > UBA932 > Cryptobacteroides. The sequence goes on along the minus strand of JAFZLP010000133.1, from coordinate 4,963 downwards.
CGCCCACACCAACTATGTGGGCCTGCACATGGCGCTCGCAGACATGAAGGGCCCGGACTATCCGGTCGCCCTGGGCGTGATCCGCGACGTCAAGGACATCACCTACGACGACGGCGTTCGCGACCAGGTCAAGGAAGTCACCGCAAAGGCGAAGATCCGCAACATGGACCAGCTCCTCCACAGCGGAAGCACATGGGAGGTAAAATAGAGTATTCATTAATCAACCACTAATATTAACATTATGAAATCAAGCGAAATCATGGCAAAACTCCAGGCAAAGCATCCTGGAGAAAGCGAGTATCTTCAGGCAGTGCAGGAAGTGCTCGAAAGCATCGAAGAAGTTTACAATCAGCATCCCGAGTTCGAGAAGGCCAAGATCATTGAGCGCATGGTGGAACCCGAGCGCATCTACACCTTCCGCGTGACCTGGGTAGATGATAAGGGCGAGATCCAGACCAACCTGGCATATCGCGTCCAGTTCAACAGCGCCATCGGCCCCTACAAGGGCGGTCTCCGCTTCCACAAGGCAGTTACGCCTTCCATGCTCAAGTTCCTCGGCTTCGAGCAGACCTTCAAGAACGCTCTCACCACTCTCCCGATGGGTGGCGGCAAGGGCGGCTCCGACTTCGACCCGGTTGGAAAGAGCGACGCCGAAATCATGCGTTTCTGCCAGGCCTTCATGCTCGAGCTCTGGCGCTGCATCGGTCCCGATGAGGACGTTCCCGCTGGCGACGTAGGTGTCGGCGGCCGCGAAATCGGCTTCCTCGACGGTATGTACCGCAAGCTTGCCCGCCAGTACAACACCGGCGTTCTCACCGGCAAGGGCATGACCTGGGGCGGTTCCATCCTTCGTCCCGAGGCCACCGGTTACGGTGCACTCTATTTCGCTGACCTTGCCCTCAAGAAGATCGGCAAGAGCCTCGAAGGCAAGAAGGTCTCCCTCTCCGGCTTCGGTAACGTGGCATGGGGCGCCGCCAAGAAGGCAAAGCAGCTCGGTGCAAAGGTCGTTGCCATCAGCGGCCCCGACGGCGTCTGTGAAATCAAGGACGGCATCACCGACGAGATGATCGACTACATGCTCGACATGCGTTCCTCCAACCGCAACAAGGTTGAGGATATGGCTACGAAGTTCCCCGGCAAGGCCGTGTTCACTCCCGGCAAGAAGAGCTGGTGCGTTCCCGTAGACATCGCATTCCCCTCCGCATTCCAGAACGAGCTCAGCAAGGCCGACGCCGAAGAACTCAAGAAGAACGGCTGCTGGGCTGTCTTCGAGATTTCCAACATGGGCTGCCAGGCCGACGCCATCCACTGGATGCAGCATAACGGCATGCTCTTCGCTCCCGGCAAGGCTGTCAACGCAGGCGGCGTAGCCACCTCCGGTCTCGAAATGACCCAGAACGCAGAGCACATCAGCTGGACCGCCGACGAGGTCGACCGCAACCTGCACAACATCATGTCCGCAATCCATGAGCAGTGCGTCAAGTTCGGCACCCAGGCAGACGGCCATGTCGACTACGTGAAGGGCGCGAACATCGCCGGCTTCATGAAGGTCGCCCAGGCTATGCTCGAACAGGGTATCATTTAATTCCTAAAGTCAATTTTATTGACTAACTTTGCAGTCGCCTTCCAAGGAAGGCGGCTGTTTTTTTGTACGTTACAAAACTACAATATGGAAAACCGTAAATTCAACGTAAAACTCTGTGTGCTCCTGCCTCTCGTGCTGATCATCACAGTGTTCATTCTGGCCGTGCCCACTTCCTTCTTCGGAATCGCGGCGCTCACGGCCACCCAGCAGAGGGTAATCGCCCTCTTCGTTTTTGCAGCCCTCATGTGGATCTTCGAGATCATCCCCAACTGGACCACGTCCCTGCTGGTAATCGTGATGGCGCTGCTCATGGTGTCCAACAAGGGTCTCGGCTTCCTCTGCACTCCCGAAGCCGGCAAGCTGGTGAACTACAAAGACCTCATGGCCTCCTTCGCCGACCCCGTGGTGATGCTCTTCCTCGGCGGCTTCGTGCTTGCCATCGTGGCCGAGAAATACGGCCTTGACGTCACCCTGGCCCGCGTCCTCCTGGCGCCCTTCGGCAAGAAGCCGCGCGCAGTGCTGCTGGGCTTCCTCATCGTCATCAGCATCTTCTCGATGTTCATGAGCAATACCGCGACCGCCGCCATGATGCTTGCGTTCCTCGCTCCCGTGCTCTCCGTCCTTCCCAAGGACGACCGCGGCCGCGTGGGCCTGGCCCTGGCAATTCCCGTCGCCGCGAACATCGGCGGTATCGGCACGCCCATCGGCACCCCGCCGAACGCCACTGCGGTGAAGTTCCTGGCAGAGGCCGGCGCCGACATCAGCTTCGGTACCTGGATGCTGCACATGGTTCCCTACGTGATCATCATGATTGCGTTCGCATGGGTGCTCCTGCAGCTTTTCTTCCCCTTCAAGGCCAAGGAGGTCGTGCTCGAAATCCCCGAGAACACCAGGAAGAAAGACTGGAAATACTATACCGTCTGGATCGTTTTCCTCGGAACCATCCTCCTCTGGATGACCGAGCAGATCCATAAGGTGAACTCCAACGTAGTGGCCCTCGTGCCGCTCGCAGTCCTCACGATGCTCGGCATCTTCGACAAGGAAGACATCAAGAAGATCAACTGGAGCGTGCTGTGGTTGGTGGCGGGAGGTTTCGCCCTCGGCACCGCCCTTCAGGGCACCGGTCTGGCCAAGGTTCTCATCGAGGCCATTCCGTTCGGAAGCATGAGCGTCGTGCTGGTGCTCATAATCGCCGGCCTGGTGTGCTACTTCCTTTCGAACTTCATCAGCAACTCCGCTACGGCGGCCCTGCTCATCCCCATCCTTATCGTGGTGGCTGAAGGCATGGCGGATCCGGCTGCGGCCAACAATGCCGCTTTCGTCGCCCTTGGCGGAACCAAGGCAATGATCACCTTCATCGCGGTCTGCGCATCCATCGCAATGTGCTTCCCGATTTCCACTCCTCCGAATGCTATCGCATCTTCCACCGGGCTTGTGGAAACCAAGGACATGTCGAAGGTGGGTATTATCATCGGCGTGGTCGGTTTTATCTTCGGATTCTTCTGGCTCACCAAGATCTTCCCGTTCTAAGATGCAGGTGCCCGGCAGGGTCGGCTCTCGAACTCGGGAAGCCTGCCCTCCGGGGGCAAAATGCTCCTATGCTGCGGAACTCGGCCTCTTGGTTGCTGCGCATCCAACGGCCTCAAACAGTCCTCGCATTCCAGAGGACCGGCGCTTTTGCCCCTTTCGGGCTGCATGCACCGGCTTCCCTTCGCAAGTCGAGCCGCCCCTACCTGGCCTGCAGTATTAACGAATTAACCTCGGAGAATCTCCGAGGTTAATTCATTTAATCTGCTGATTATTAAACAGCTGCGCCAATGAAAAGACACACCGTTTACCAGCGGATGTAGGTCTGGAGCCAGATCTCGTTGTAGTTCGGGCTGGAGAGGACGCGGTCGTTGTGGTGGCGGTACTCCAGCTGGAAGTTGAGATTCTTGTGCAGGCGGAAGTTGGCTGCTGCGGAATACATGTCGTGGCTCTTGGCGGAAGTGCCGTCCACGCGGAACTCATCCCACTTCACATAAACCTTGAGCCAGTCGGCGACGGGAATGCCGGCAGTTACGTAGAGGGCGTCGGAAGCGCCGCTCTCAGCCTTTTCACCGCCGATTGCGGTTGCATACTCGGCGCGGAGGGTCCAGTTGTTCACGTCGTACTTCAGGCCGGCGCTCACGCGCTCGCGCTTGAGCTCGGTTCCGGAACCGTTGGTCCAGGTGCCCTTCCATCCGAATGCGCCCACATAGAGGCCCTTGATGGGTTGGAACTGAATGGTTCCGATGAGGTCTTTGTTCTTGTTGGCATCGACCGCATTGATGCCCTGGCCGTTGTAAAGGCCGAGCTGATAGTGCACCAGGCGATGCTGGTCTTTTCCGATGGGGAAGAGGTCGCCCTGAACCTGGATACCCTGGTCGCGTCCGCCCATGTTGGCTTCACCGAGACGGTCGCCCATGCCGGCGAACTTCTGGACGAGCAGCGAGAAATCGCCCACACCCACGTCCCAGGGGTTCATGGGATTCTCGAAGGTGAACGCCCTCTTGAACTGACCCATCTTGACGGAGAATTCCTTGAACCTGGCCCACTCGATGAAGTAGTCCTTCACATGGGGAGTTCCGCCGCCGGCCTGGAACTGCACGCGATAGTTGAATTCGCCGAAGATGCTGCCGTCGACATAGGCGCGGATGAGCCTGAGGCCAAATCCTGGGCCGCCGTTGGCGCCTTCCTTGTCGCTGTACTTATAGGAGCCTATAATATAGGCACCCACTTTGGGCGTGCTCATAAAGCCGGTCTGCTTGTAACCGTAATCGGCTTTGGTCGCTTCCTGGGCAAAGGCGCTGATGCACAGCGCGATGGAAGCCGCAATCGCAAATAGTTTCTTCATAGAAGTATAATTGGTAAAAAGTTTTATACTGTATTACTACAAATATAGTAAGTATTTTTTACATCTGCTCCGGGCACAAAAGAGAGGATGACTTTGAGTCACCCTCTCTTTTGTGTCGGGATGAGCTGACTCGAACAGCCGACCCCTACGTCCCGAACGTAGTGCGCTACCAACTGCGCTACATCCCGAAAAGAAACGCGGGCCGAAACCCGCGCCCTCTATTTTTACGACAATTTGTTGATGTACAACTGAATACCGCTCTTGAGGTTGTTAGCCTTGTTCTTGTGGATGACACCGATCTTCGCGAGTTTGTCGATCATTGCGTAGACCTTGGGTGCATCGGCCTGTGCGGCGGCCTTGTCAGTTGTGGTGCGGATCGCACGTATAGCATTACGGGTTGTCTTTGCATAATAACGGTTATGCAGCCGGCGCCTTTCGCCCTGGCGATTGGCCTTCTCAGCTGAAGCATTCTTCTTCGCTGGCTCTTTTGCGTTTGAAGCGTT
>JAFZLP010000132.1 GCA_017551405.1 Bacteroidales bacterium | reverse complement strand
GAATGCACCGTCTGCTCGCAGGTCTGCCCCGCCGGGGCCATCCTCCCCATCACTCCGGAAGAGAAGACTCAGATCCATATCGGCATCGCCACGGTAGATTACGACCTCTGCGTGGTGAACACCGACGGCGTGTCCTGCGGCAACTGCTCGCGGCATTGCCCGGCAGGAGCCATCCACATGGTGGCGAAAGAGCCCGACAATCCCGATTCCCTCAGCATCCCAAGCGTGGACAAGGAAGCCTGCATCGGCTGCGGTGCGTGCGAAAACCTTTGTCCTGCAAGGCATTACAGCGCCATTCACGTGGACGGGCGCGAAGTTCACACAGACAACAGATAGCCATGGACAGAAGACAATTCATAAAGACCACGGTGGCCGGTGCGGGTGCACTCGCCGCCTCTTCCGCCGCAACCACGCTCAAGGCCGTGGAGCCCGCCGGGGACGACAAGGACCTCAGGGTGATACAGCGCACCAATGCCAAGAACGGCGACAAGGTCTCGCTTCTGGGCTTCGGCTGCATGCGCTGGCCCATGAAGAAGGGCGACGACGGCCGCGACCATATCGACCAGGAAATCGTAAACTCCCTGGTGGATTACGCATGGAACCACGGGGTGAACTATTACGACACCTCGCCGGCCTATCTGCAGGGGCAGTCCGAGGCCGCCCTGGGCGAGGCCATCAGCAGGTATCCGCGCGACAGCTACTATCTGGCTACAAAGCTTTCCAACTTCGGCGATGCCAGCGAAAAGGCGTCCCTGAAGATGTATCGCGACTCCTTCGAGAACCTGCGCACCGATTACATAGACTATTATCTGCTCCATGCCATCGGCGGAGGCGGATACCCGGTTTACAGGATGCGTTACGAGGATAATCACATGATGGAGTTCCTGCTGAAGGAGCGCGAGGCGGGGCGCATCCGCAACCTCGGCTTCTCGTTCCACGGTCCGCACGACGCCTTCGACGAATTCATGAAGCTGCACGACAAGTACCACTGGGATTTCGTGCAGATAGAGATGAACTACCTGGACTGGCGCCATGCCAAGGAGCCGCGCAACACCAACGCCGAGTATCTGTACGAGGAGCTGGATAAGCGGAACATTCCTATAGTGGTCATGGAACCTCTGCTCGGAGGCCGTCTGGCCAAGATGGCCGAAGGGGCCGCGGGGAAGCTGCTGGAGCGCGATCCGTCGCGCAGCATAGCTTCGTGGGCCTTCCGTTTCGTGGGCTCTTATCCGGGCGTGCTGTGCGCCCTGAGCGGCATGACCAACATGGAGGTGCTCGAGGAGAACGTGCAGACCTTCGGGGACTTCAAGCCTCTCACCGAAGAGGAGATAGACTTCCTCATGGAAATTGCCATAATGCTCGATTCCTATCCGACCGTGCCCTGCAACGACTGCAAATACTGCATGCCGTGCCCTTACGGAATAGATATTCCGGGCATCTTCCTGCACTATAACGAGATGGTGAACACCGGCAAGATAGCGGTTTCACGCGAGCAGAAGGACTATCAGAAGCTCCGCCGTCGCTATCTTATCTCGTACGACCGCGCCGTGGAGTCGCTCCGCCAGGCCGACCACTGCATACACTGCGGAACCTGCGTCCCGCATTGCCCGCAGAGTATCGAAATCCCCAACCAGCTTCAGCGGATCGGGGATTACGTGGAAAAACTGAAGAGAGGGGAGCTGTAGCTTTATTTCACCGCTGAATCTACGCTCTTGCCGTAGACCACGAAGCGCTGGAAGAGGAACTCGGTCACGAAATTCAGCACCATGTTGATGGCCGTGACCAGGTACTCGTTCCAGTGCAGGCCGCTGCCGCCAGCCCCGAACAGGGTTATCCCGTCCGTGAGCCACTGTCCGAGAATCGTGGACAGCGGCGTGAATACCAGATAGTAAAGGAATACCAGCATCATGGCCTTGGCCACGTTGTTGGCGCTGCGGAAGGTGAATTTGCGGTTGAGCGTGAAGTTCCACAGCACCGACAGGACTAGGGCTATGAGGTAGCAGGGCCAGTAGGTCCAGCCTGTGGTTTCGTTGAGCAGGGCGAAGGCGCCCATTTCGATGAGTCCGGCGCTGGCGCTGAAGAGCGCGAATTTGAGGAAGCGCACGAACTCGGAGGGTTTTCTGGTTTCAGACACGGTCAGATTCTGTTAAAAGACATGTTTGATGATGGAGAAGAGCATGAGTCCGGAGACTATCAGCTTCACGCCGGTAGTGGTGATGAAGCCGAAGAACGCTCCGATCCCGGCCTTGAATGACTCCCACACGCCCTTCTTCTCCACGATGAACTCGCCCAGGAACGCCCCCAGGATGGCCCCGAGGATTATCCCGAACGGCGAGAAAAGGCCGACCAGCAGGCCTATGGTGGCGCCTATGGAAGCCGCCTTGTGGCCTCCCGTCACCTTGGTGAACCAGCCGGGGACGATATAGTCGGCTATCGTCACGATGACGGTGACTATCAGCCAGGCTATCAGTGCCTTGAGGGTGTAGGGATCGGCCCCGCCCTTAGTGCCGGAGATGTATACAAGCAGCACGCCGACCCAGCTGAAGGGCGGCCCGGCGAGCATGGGGACCACGCTCCCGACAATTCCGATCAAGCCTGCCACCAGGCCCAGTATGCACCATACGTCCATATCTTCAAATTTATATTACATGCCAATGCCCGCCCTTGTCGGGACCGATGCGTTCGAGGCTGCCGGCTTCCTTGAGCAGCCGCAGCTGCTTTTCCACCCCCTTGGCGCTGATGCCTATGGCCGAGGCGAGATCTGCCGTGGTCATGTACGGCCGCTCCCGAAGCAGCTGGAGTATCATCTGCCTTGAAGAGAACTTCTGCACCAGCGGCTTCCGCGACGTGTAGGCAAGCATGACCGGTGCCGGCCGCGATTTTTCCTTTTCGGGGGCGTCGTGGAGATGGCCCATCATGAAGTTTACGAAGATTTCCTCGATGTCCTCTTCTTTTGCCACAGCCAGAATGCGCTTGTATTCAGAGCGTTGCGATGGCCTCACGATCACCGGGGCAAGACCGCATTCCATCTGCAGGTAGTTCATCAGGAGACGCCCCATCACATCGTTTCCGTCCGCCCAGGGCTTCTGGGAAGAGACTATGAAGTGGATGGAAAGGGAGCCGCGGTAGATGTCTTCGGGAGACGTGGTGCCCAGATGCAGACGGCATCCGTTTGCGATGGAACAGACCTTCGCGAGAGCGCTCTCGCTGCTGACCGCGTCGCCGTCGAGCCCGAAACAGCGCAGGGCCTCCACCGCAAGCATCTTGATGCGGTAGGAACTCCAGTACTCATGGGTGCGGGCGAACTCGAGGCAGTGCCTGTAGGCCCCGTCGAGGCCCATGCACATCATCTGCTCCTGGATGGTCTTGCCGGCGGAACTCACCTGCTTCTCGAGGAGCAGGCGGCATTCCTCCAGGTCGAGGGTGCTGCCCTCGAGCGCCGCGGAGGCGTGAACCATCTCTATGATACCGGTTTTGTCCATTTTGTCCCTACAAATATAACAATTTCTCCCTACTTGCTACTTGCGTGAAAAACGATTATATTTGCAATACCATGTCAAAGATAATAACCAATAACATAACCTGGGTCGGAAAGGTGGACTGGGAACTCACCATGTTCCACGGAAACGAACTCAGCACCAAGCGCGGCTCCAGCTACAACGCATATCTCGTGAGGGGCCTCAAGAAAACCGTCCTGCTCGACACCGTATGGGGTCCTTACGACAAGGAATTCGTATCCCGCCTGAAGGAGGAAGTCCCTCTGGACCAGATAGATGCAATCATAATGCAGCACAACGAGACCGACCATTCCGGCGCTCTCGCGGAGCTCATGCGCGAAATCCCCGACACTCCCATTTACTGCACGGCAAAAGGCGAGGCCATCCTGCGCGGCCACTACCATAAAGACTGGAACTTCGTGAACGTCAAGACGGGCGATGTCCTGGAACTGGGCGGTGACGAAAGGCTCACCTTCATCGAGGCTCCCATGCTCCACTGGCCCGACACCATGTTCACGTATTACAACGGCGGTGGCGGAGTCCTCTTCAGCAACGACGGCTTCGGCCAGCACTATGCGAGTGAGAATCTCTTCAACGACGAGGTCCCGAAGTGCGAGATGATGTACGAGGCGCTGAAATACTACGCCAACATCCTGTCCACCTACAGCCCTATGGTCAGCCGCAAGGTTAAGGAGATCCTTGCCATGAACCTGCCCCTCGCCATGATCTGCCCCAGCCACGGCGTCATCTGGCGAAAGGAGCCCGCGCAAATCGTGGAGAAGTACCTCCAGTGGTCCGATTCCTACCAGGAAGACCAGGTCACCATAGTCTACGACACCATGTGGAACAGCACCAGGCTCATGGCAGAGGCCATAGCCAGAGGCATCAAGGCCCAGGCTCCCGCCACCACCGTCAAGATCTTCAACGCCGCCAAGGAAGACAAAAACGACATCCTCACCGAGGTGTTCCGGAGCAAGGCGGTGCTTGTAGGCTCTCCCACAATCAATTATGGTTATTCCTATGCCGTGGCCGGCATTCTGGAGATGCTCAAGGGCATGAGGCTCAAGAAAAAGAAGGCCGCCGCCTTCGGCTCCTACGGATGGAGCGGAGAAGGCGCCAAGCTCATCAGCGCCGCCCTCACCGAAGCCGGCTTCGAAGTGGCCGACGAAGGCTGCCGCACCCTGTGGGTTCCCGACGAAAAGGCCCTCAAAGAGGCGGAAGAGTACGGCAAGGCATTCGCACTCAAACTATAAACCATCAGGAATATGAAAAAATACACATGCAACATCTGCGGGTATGAATACGATCCCGCAGTCGGCGATCCCGACAGCGGAATCGCCCCCGGAACCGCCTTCGAGGACATCCCGGCAAGCTGGGTTTGCCCTATCTGCGGAGTCGGCAAGGAAGACTTCAGCCCGGTGGAATAAGACCCCGGGCTACCTGGCTTCGAGGCGGAGGGCGATGGAATCGTCCTTGAGGCCCTTGGGCAGGGTGACTGTGGTGACGCCGTCCTTGGTGACGGTGCGGAGTTTCTTTCCGGTGCTCAGCAGGACTGCCTTTCCCTTGGGTGTATTACCCGTCCATGAAATGGTCTGCGGCAGGCTCTCGCCGTCAGGCAGCGCATAGATTGCATACAGTTTGGAGCTGTCCTTGGAACGGGTGAACCACAGCCTGTCCTGATGGTAGTTCTCTACCGGCCTGGTGGCGTAGATGGCTTCGCCGTTGGCCTTCAGCCAGGCGCCTATCTCCTTGAGTATCACCACTTCCTTCTCTTCCACGATGCCGCCGGCAGTGGGCCCCACCCCGAGCACGAGGCAGCCGCCCTTGGCTGTGATTTCGGCAAGTGTGTTGATGACCCTGCGGGCTGATTTGTAGCGTGCGCGGGGAGTCCAGCCCCAGTCGTTGCTGTGCGGCAGGCAGCTCTCCCACGGGTGCAGAATCTGGTGGTCGGGAACCATGCGCTCCGGGGTCTGGTAGTTCTCGTTCGGGCCCTGGATGGTGCGGTCGACGCAGATCATGCCGGGATTGAGTTTCCTGGCTTCGGGGAGCACTTCGTTAAGGCCTACCTCGTCGCCGGTAATCCAGCCGCCGTCAAGCCAGAGGATGTCTATCTTGCCGTAGCGCCCGCCGGTGATCTCGTTCAGCTGGTTCTGGGTGAAGTCCACGTAGGACTGCCACCATTCGGGGTGCATGTCGCGCTTGTAGTTAGGCCTGCGGTTGGGAGTCGCATAATAGGGATTCCAGAAGCCCTCGCAATGCCAGTCGGGCTTGGAAAAATAGGCCCCTATCATGAAATCCTGAGCCCTGAAAGCCTCGAACACGTACTTCGCGATGTCGCTGCGGGGATTGTCCGCGAACGGCCCTTTCGCTACCGAGAAATCGGTGTAGCGGGTGTCGAACATGCAGAATCCGTCATGGTGCTTGGTGGTGAAGATGGAGTACTTCATGCCGGCGTCGGCGCAGACTTCCGCCCACTGTTCCGGGTTGAAATCCACGGGGTTGAACTCCTTGCTCAGGCCCCAGTACCACTGCTTGTACTCCTCGTATTTCGAGCCTTCGGGCCTGGTGATCCAGTCCTCGTTGCAGATGCTCCACGACTCCACGATGCCCGGCACGGCATAGAGTCCCCAGTGGATGAGCGCACCGAACTTGAGGTCCTGCCACTCTTCGAGCTTTTCGAGGACCTGCGGGTCGGTGGGCCATTCGTATCCGTCGCTCTGGGCGACTATGTCGCTTTCCTGCGCATGCGCAAGGCTGAGGGCGCAGAGCAGCGCCGCGGCTGCAAGTATCAGTCTTTTCATATCCTAGTCGTTGTTCATTCCTACGATGTCCACCGGCCTGCGGGTGTTGTCGCCCATGAGCCAGTAGGTGTAAAAGTCGGCCATCTTCCAGAAGAAGTAATCGTTGAGGTCGCCGTAGCCGTGGCGCTGTTCGGGCATAAGCACGAACTCGAAGCGCTTGTGAGCGCGCATGAGGGCGTTGACCACGCGGATAGTGTTGGCGGGATGCACGTTGTCGTCGATGTCGCCCGTCACAAGCATCAGGTTGCCCTTGAGGTTGCGGGCGATGTCCTGGTTCTTCTCGATCTTGTAAACGAAGGTGGTGTCGCCCTTCACTATCTTTTCCTGAATGCCGTGATGCTGCTCGCTCCACCAGCGGTTGTAGATGGAGTTGTCGTGGTTGCCGGAGCAGGACACCGCCGCCTTGAAGAAGTCGGGATAGGTGAAGATGGCCGCGGTGCTCATGAAGCCGCCGCCGCTGTGGCCGTGGATGCCCACGCGGGTGACGTCCATGTAGGGCCTCTGTGCGCAGAGCTGCTGGATGGCGTATTTCTGGTCTTCGAGACCGTAGTCGCGCAGGTTGCCGTAACCGTAGTTGTGATACCATTTACTGCGGTTGGGATGGCCTCCGCGGTTGCCCACGGTTACCACGATGAAGCCCAGCTGGGCAAGGCGGTCGGTGCGGGTGAAGCCCTTGCTCCAGGAGATGTTCACCGCCTCTACCTGAGGACCGGGATAGACGTAGTCACACACCGGATACACCTTTGTGGAATCGAAATCGAAAGGCTTGTAAATGGCTCCGTACAAATCGGTTATGCCGTCGGCGGCCTTTACCTTGAAGCGCTCCGGGAACTTGTATCCGGCCGCGAACAGGTTGGTGAAATCGGCCTCTTCCAGATCCAGCACCTTCTTTCCGGAGGCGTCGTAGAGCGTCGTGGCGGGCTTGGCGTCCACCCTGGAGTAGTTGGCCACGAACCACTTGGCGTCGTAGCTGGCGGCGGCGTCCACATCCATGTCGGGCATGTCGAGCCGCTGGGGTTTGCCGCCGGTGAAGGGCACCCTGCAGGTATGCATCTGGTAGGGATTCTCATCGGCGTCGAGGCCGCAGGCGCTCACGAGCAGATAGTCCTTGCCCACGGCAAGCACGTCTTCCACGTGCCAGGGACCGTCGGTGAGGTTCTTCTTGAGCGTGCCGTCCTTGCCGTAAAGGTAGATGTTGGCCCAGCCGTTGCGCTCGCTCCAGAAGAGGAGGCCCTGCGGGGTTTCGCGGAGGTTCCTGTATTCCACGTAAGTGTTTGACCTCTCGGAGATTATGGTTTTGGTGGAGTCGGCCCCTACGGCCACATGGCAGACGTCGAGGCGCTTGATGTCGCGGCTGAGACGCTGCATGTAGAAGCCGTTGTTGTCGCCCAGCCATACGGGGGAATAGTAATCCTTATATGCATCGGCGGGAGTGCGCTCGGCCCTGTAGAGGCTCATGTCCTGGCTCTTGAAGGCATAGGTCCTGACCTCCTGCGGAGTCCAGGTGGTGTCGGCCTTAGAGAACACCAGCAGGGTGCCCCTGGGGCCTTCCTCGCCGGGCATCTGGTATTTGTAGGTCTCGAGGGTGGGACGGGGCTGTTTCACGGAGTGGATCACCCACATGTCCTTGAGGGCGGTCACATCCCATTTCAGCACGGCGAAATGGGTGCCGTCGGGGCTCCAGACCATTTCGCCGGGATAATGCCTTTCCTTGGGATTATCTTCGTTGTCGCCCTTGTAATTGTCGAAGCCATAGCCGTTCTGGCGCACTCCGTCGGAGGTTATGCGGTGCTCCACGATGGTGGTGTCCTTCGGGTCCTTGGCGGCCTTGCGCAGGCTCGTGGAGTCCATCCACCAGAGGTTGCTCTCCTTGGCGTAGACAGCCATGGTGCCGTCGGGGCAGACGCAGGCCCAGCGGGGATAGCGGTCCTTCTCTTCGGGAACCTGGGAAAGCTGCTTCGAGGAGAGGTCGTACTTGAAGTGATAGACCTTCTTGCGCGTTTTGGTGCTGTCTTCGGGGTCTTTCTCATCCGCGGTGCTCCTCACGTCGAAGGTGAAGTAGCTGTCGTCTTTGAGTTTCAGCTTTTCGAGCGGGAGATGCCTCTCGTCGAACGGGTCGCGGACGATTTCGGTTATCTGCATGGCGAGCCTGGGAAGGTCGAAGATCTCGGTCTTGCTGCCCTTCGCCGGGTCTACGAGCCAGTATTTCGTGCCCTCGGAGGTCTTGTAGCTGTACCAGAACCTGTCGGAGTCTTTGAACCAGCCCGGCCTGACCGAAGTGGAGAAGACCATCTGGTTTACGTTTTTC
>JAFZLP010000131.1 GCA_017551405.1 Bacteroidales bacterium | reverse complement strand
TTTTCGTTAAAACGCTATTAATCAACCACTTGCACTCACACAACCTTACATTGTCTTTCTGAAAGCCGCCCCGCCCCTGCACCCAATGGCGCAAAATAATGTCCATTGGGTGCAAAAAGGGCCTGATTTGCGCCCAATGGAACAAAATAATTGCCATTGGGCGCACCAATCTAAAGGGTGTAACCTTCCAGCGGCGCAATTACACTCTGGACAGAAGCATTCCTGGATCCGTTTCCGACATGAGGGAGACGGCAAAGATAAGTTAGAGTATCTACTTCAACCTTCCGAAATCGTCCCAGCCTGGTTGCATTTTGCCTTCGTGGCAGTTCTGCACGAACTTCAGAAGGGCCTTCTCGGCTTCTTCCTCTCGGCCTGCTTGCCGGTAATGCTGGATGAAGTCCACCCGGATGCGGCGGTATGCTTCAGGGAATGAATTGTAGTTTGCCCAGGCTGTTTCATCGGCCTTCAGGGCATCGAGCACCCAGTCTTCAAAGACAAACAGGGATGGATCCAGATCCGGGGCTGCAGCCAGTCCGGCGGGAGTCATTTCTCCAAGCTGAACCAGCCGCCGGCAGCGGATCAGGTTGCGTTCGCACCAGTTGCTCCGCTTGCGGCGGGGCGTGAAATGCTGGATGGGCTTCCCCTCGTCGATCTTCTTCTGGGTACTGTCTATCCATCCGAAACAGAGAGCCACCTCCACTGCATCCACATACCGCACCACTCCGGGACAGTCTGCCGCCGCCCGGTTCACGCGCAGCCAGAAGTCACTCACTTTGTCGTGATTCTCCAGATACCACCGGTACAACTTCGCGCGGGTGTGTATGTCAAGCAGATTGGTTACCTCCACATCAATGTCTGATAAACTGATTATCCGTTTCCTGCATATCGGCGCCGGTGTAACGCTCCACCGTCATATGGAGGTCATACTTTTCCCGAAGGGCCGCGATGGTGGCCATCATCGGCGATGCGTGATGGGCGTCGAGAGCTTCCTGGCTGGCCCAGCTGTCGATGAGCAGAATGGTCTCGGGATCGTCCAGCGACTGATAATACTCATAGCGCAGGTTGCCTTCCTCGGCCCGGATGGCATCCACTGTCCCGCTGGAAATCATTTCCTCGGCAAACTTGCGGGCGTTTCCATCAGTGCCGGTGTACCGAAGATTAACTGTGATAGCCATATTGTCTGTTTGTTTATTGTTGCCGCATCCTGCAAGCAGCAGGAAGGACATAAAAGCCAGTATAAATAATCTTGCCATTGGAGTACTATGGTAAATTCCTCTGCGGACAGCGGAGCGGAAATTGGTTTTTCGGCAAGCCTGCCGAAAAATAATTTCCGGCCGCCCGTCTGGAAGACTCCGCAGCCATGCAGCTGCCGGAATGCGAGGACTGTCTGAGGAGGTTAGGCGCGAAGCGACTAAGACTCCGAGTTCCGCAGCATAGGCGGGTTTTGCCCCTAAAGGGCAGGCGGACTGAAGGAGGAGAGCCGCGCGCCCCGGCGGTCGGAAACGACTGGTCGGGCCTACAGCCTCTTGCGGATTTCCTCGGACTGCGCCTCGTAGCCGGGCTTGTCGAGGAGGGCGAACATGTTCTTCTTGTATGCCTCCACGCCGGGCTGGTTGAACGGATTTATGCCGAGCTCGTAGGCCGAAACGCCGCAGGCGAACTCGAAGAAGTAGAAGATGGCCCCGAGATTGTACTCGTCAACTTTCTCGATGCAGAGCTCCAGCTGGGGCACGCCGCCGTCGATGTGCGCGAGCTTGGTGCCGAGCTGAGCCATCCGATTGCAGTATTCCACATGCTTGCCGGCCAGGAAGTTAAGCTGGTCGAGATTCTGGGCATCGGTGCCGATCGTGAGGCTGCGCTTCGCATTCTCCACCGTGACGGTGGTCTCGAACATCACGCGCTCGCCTTCCTGAATGAACTGGCCCATCGAATGCAGGTCGGTGGTGAAGATAACACTGGCCGGGAAGATGCCCTTCCCTTCCTTGCCCTCGGACTCGCCGTAAAGCTGCTTCCACCATTCACCCAGATACTGCAGGCGAGGATCGAAGCTCACCAGAACCTCCACCCTCTTGCCGAGCTTGGAGTAGAGCAGATTGCGCATAGCGGCATACTGGATGGCGGGATTGTCCTCCGACTTTTCGAACATCTTCGCACGGGTGTCGGCGGCGCCGCGAAGCATGGCGCGAACGTCGAAGCCGGCCACCAGGATGGGAAGCAGGCCGACCGGAGTGAGCACGCTGAAGCGGCCTCCGACATTGTCGGGAATCACGAAGGTGCGGTAGCCCTCCTGGGTCGAGAGAGTCTTGAGCGCGCCCCTCTTGGCGTCGGTGACTGCCACGATACGGTTGGCGGAATCGCTGTATGTCTTGTCGAGATATTCCTTCACGAGGCGGAAAGCCACGGCCGTCTCGGTGGTGGTGCCGCTCTTGCTGATGACAATGCAGGCGGTGTTGCACAGAGCCATGAGGTCCATCAGCTCGGCGAGATAATCCTCGCTCATATTGTTGCCGGCGAAGACGATCCTGGGGGCGTCCTTCTTGGGAAGGAACTGGTGTGAAAGGGCCTCCAGGGCGCAGCGGGCGCCCAGATAGGAGCCGCCGATGCCAAGTACAACCACGAGGTTCACGCCGCGGGCCTTCCAGTCGTCGCGGATATCCTCACATGCCTTGATCATGCTTTCAGGAGTGTTCACCGGCAGGTCTTTCCATCCGAGGAAATCATTTCCGGCGCCGTTTTCGGCCTGAAGGGTGTCGAATGCATCGAATGCTTTCTTCAAATATTCCTTGTAGTCTGCGTCTTTCACGAAGGGGTTGCAGCCACCCAGATTGATCTTTACCATAATGCAATGTGTTTTCAGTCACAAATGTACACATTTTTTGCTCAATTGG
>JAFZLP010000130.1 GCA_017551405.1 Bacteroidales bacterium | reverse complement strand
AGGAACTGGTAGGGACGGCGCTCGACGTCGATGGTCTCTATCTTGGCACCGGCGGTGAAGGTGTTCTCGAGGATGCGGCCGTTCTCCAGGTTGCGGAGCTTGCACTTTACGAATGCGGGGCCCTTGCCCGGCTTTACATGCTGGAACCATACGATTGCGCAGGGTTTCCCGTTGAAATTCATGCAAAGTCCATTCTTGAAATCAGCTGTTGTTGCCATATTGTAATACTTTAGATTATTGCCGTGTTTTAACTCGCAAAAATAATAATTTACACCAATTAATGCAAGTTTTTATTTTGCGCAGAAAATAGCTATTTTTGTAGTACCATGAAAGTACCCGACATAATCATCGCAGTGGACGGATTCTCCTCCACCGGCAAAAGCACGTTTGCAAAACTCATAGCCAAAGAATTCGCCTTCCTTTACCTGGATTCCGGCGCCATGTACCGCGGAGTCACCCTCTTCGCCATGGAAAACGGTTTCATCGCGGGGGACGGCAAAATCGACGAAAAGGCGCTCAAAAAGGCCCTCCCCAAGCTGGAGCTGCATTTCGTGCATTCCGACGAAGGCACCCTCCTGTTCATGGGAGACAGAAACGTGGAGAAACAGATCCGCACCATGGAGGTGTCGGGCAACGTCAGCCCCATATCGGCCATCCCCTTCGTCCGCAAGTGGGTGGATGAAAGGCTTCACGCCTTCAGCGAAGGCGGCCGGGTGGTCATGGACGGCAGGGACATCGGCACCACCGTCTTCCCCAACGCGGAGCTCAAGATATTCATGACCGCAAAGCCCGAAGTGCGCGCCCAGCGCCGCTACGACGAGCTCATCGCCAAAGGCGAAAAGGCTGATCTCCAGGAGGTTGCAAAGAACCTTCAGGAGCGCGACTACATAGATTCCCACCGCGAAACATCTCCCCTCAGGCAGGCCGAAGACGCCTATGTCATGGACAATTCCGACATGACGCTTCACGAAGAGACGGTCTGGCTGCGCGGCCTCATCCAGGGCAAATTCGGGATACTTGAATGATAAAGGTAGAGATAGACTCCCGTTCCGGCTTCTGCGGCGGCGTAATCCGCGCCATCGGCAAGGCGGAACAGTATCTCGAAAAACAGCCGAGGCTCTACTCCCTGGGCGAGATGGTCCACAACGAGGCCGAACTCGAAAGGCTGGGGGCCAAAGGGCTCATTACCGTCAGGCACGAAGACATGGTGAGGCTCCCCGCCGGGGAGGCCCTCCTCATCCGCGCCCACGGAGAGCCCCCGGCAACCTACAGGAAGGTCGGCGAACTGGGTCTCGACATCATAGACTGTACCTGTCCGGTGGTACTCCGCCTGCAGGAGAGCATCCTCAAGGCGTATCAGGGCCTGGACGGCAAGGGCACCATAGTCATCTTCGGAAAGATAGGCCATGCGGAAGTGCTGGGGCTGGTGGGGCAGGTAGGCGGCGACGCCGTGGTGGTGGAGAATGCAGGGCAGCTGAAAGAGCAGTTTGAAAAGGGCGCCATAAAGGCCCCGGTGGAGTTGTTCTCGCAGACCACCATGAATCCGGCGGAATATGAAACGATATGCAACTATCTCACATCCAAAGGGGTAGCCCTGCATGCGCACAATACCATCTGCCGCCAGGTAGCAGACCGGCACAGACTGCTGGCAGACTTTGCAAAGGCGCACGACGTGATAGTTTTCGTATCCGGCTCCCTGAGCAGCAACGGCCGGGTGCTTTTCGAACTCTGCCGCAGCGCCAATCCCCGCACATACATGGCGGGCACGGTCGCGGACATAGACAGCGCCTGGTTCAGGCCTTCCGACAGCGTCGGGGTCTGCGGCGCCACGTCCACCCCCAAGTGGCTGCTCGAAGAGGTTGCAAGACATAT
Source organism: Bacteroidales bacterium (assembly GCA_017551405.1). Classification (GTDB taxonomy): domain Bacteria; phylum Bacteroidota; class Bacteroidia; order Bacteroidales; family UBA932; genus Cryptobacteroides. The sequence continues at coordinate 734 of JAFZLP010000130.1, read as the reverse complement.
AAGTACATTATCATGATAATAAGCGGCAAACAATTATCCGATTCCATCAAGGCCTCCCTTGCCGGGCAGGTTGCTGAGTTTCCAAAGAAATACGGCAGGGCGCCCAAACTGGCGGTAATCCTCGTCGGGGACGACCAGGCCAGCGCCAGATACGTGCGCAACAAGACCATAGCCTGCGAGAAAACGGGCATAGAGAACCTCACGGTCCTGCTTCCGGCCGAAACGCCCGAAGAGGAGCTGCTCGCCCGCATAGACGAGCTCAACAATGATCCTTCCGTGGACGGCATACTGGTGCAGCTTCCCCTGCCCAAGCACATCTCCGAGAACAAGGTAATCTCCGCCATCGCCCATGAGAAGGACGTCGACGGCTTCCACCCGCTCAACGTGGCTCAGCTCTGGACCAACCGCAAGAAGGGCGACTTCTGCGTGGCCTGCACTCCCGCGGGCGTGATGCGCCTGCTCGAGGAGGCCGGCGTGCAGATCCGCGGCAAACACGCCGTGGTGCTGGGCCGCAGCAACATAGTCGGCCTCCCCGTTGCCAAGCTGCTGCTGAACGCCGACGCCACCGTAACCATCTGCCACTCACGCACCCAAAACCTGGCGGAAATTACCCGTCAGGCCGATATCCTGGTGGCCGCGATTGGCCAGCCGAAGTTCGTGAAGGCCGACATGGTGAAGGACGGCGCTGCGGTGATGGACGTGGGTATCGACGTGGATCCCGAAACCGGCAAGCT
>JAFZLP010000129.1 GCA_017551405.1 Bacteroidales bacterium | reverse complement strand
TATTATGAATACACTTTCCCTGCGCAGACTTGCGCCCGCCATTTTGGTTTCAATCCTGCTTGTCTCATCCTGCGGCACGCTCACCAGGATCGAGACCGACACCATGCTCAAGAACAACGAGTGGAGGCAGATTCTCGCCAACGATCTCAACCTGAAATCCACCCACGGAGTGGAGTACGGCATCTTCCTCGAAGATTTCGTGCACGAAATCAACAGGACGCCGGATTATGAAGAGTGGTATGTGGGATTCAGGTCCTACAAACGCACTCCCGAAGGTGCCCTGCTCGTCTTCTCGCTCCGCGACGGTTCCGAAATCCGTCTCGGCTGCAATACCCTCAACAAGGTCGGAGAAGCCGGCAGCCGTGGGACCAGGTATACGGCCCTGTTCGAAATAAGGCCCGAAGAACTGGACAGGATCATTTACACCGGACTGTCGAATATCCGGATTTCCGCAGGAGCGGGATTGTCGTACGAAGATTTTCGCGGCAACAGGCCGGAAAAAGTGCGGAAGTACTTCCTGAAGGCCCGCAAGAACATCATCCGTCGCTTCGAATACGGCCCTCATCCGAGGAGGAAATAGTATCCGCGAGTGTTGGCACTTGCCGGATTATTTGCTAAATTTGTTGTCAACGACCAACTAATAACACGCATTATGGACATTGTGAACATTCTCCTTACCCTGCTCTTCGGAGCCATCGCAGGCTGGCTTGCCGGTTTCTTCGTGATTAAAGACAAGGGCGGCCTCATCTGGAACATCATCATCGGCCTTCTCGGCGGTCTCGTCGGCGGCTGGCTTCTCGGCCTCATCGGTGCCGGCGGATCCTTCTGGTCCGAGTGGTACGGCCAGATTCTCAGCGCTCTCATCGGAGCCGTGGTCCTTCTGTGGGTCTGGAACCTGATCAAGAAGGTGATAAAGAAGTAAATCCAGCCACACTGGAAGTCTGAAACGTGGACGGGAAGGGTTTGAAATGCCTCCCGGCCACGTTTTTGCGTTTTTATGTGGATGGGATGGGGGATTTGCTCAGTCGCGAGGCGACTTCGCATTTCCCTCTCCATCCGAGAGCAATGCAACAGCACGTGCAACCGAAGGTTGCTTCCCGTTAGAGCATGTCTGTCACCGAAAGCTAGCTTTCGAGAGCAGACATGCTCTAACAGAAAGTGCCGCACTCTTGTGCGGCACCTGCTATTGCATTGCATAGCGCGGAAGGTGAGGGATTCGAACCCCCGGTGCGTTGCCGCACAACAGTTTTCAAGACTGCCGCCATAGACCACTCGGCCAACCTTCCAGGACGGGGATGCAAAGTTAGACAAATTCGCGGAATCTCCAAAATCGGGGAGAGATGCTTCGTGATGCTTCGGACTACATGGTGGCGATGGTCTCGAGGGAACGGCGGAGGGCGAAGGAAAGGCAGTCCGTGAGTCGAAGCAGCGGGGCGGGAGCGGCGCCGAAAGCGGCCAGCGCCGTGAGGGCGACTCCGCAGGCAATCAGGGCTTCGGTGAGCGGGAGGGCGATGAGGTTGGTGAGCAGGAAGTATTCCGGAAAGGTATGGAAGGTGAACCATACCAGCGGTGCGGTGAACAGCTGGCAGCTTGTCGACAGCGCCATCGCCTCCCACATGCGGCGGAGAGGGTTCCATTTTGCCCTTTTACTGCCGCCGCCCGGATACCACTCTTTCATGGAGGGATACAGCAGAAAGATTCCCAGCATCGCCAGGTACGACAGCCGGAACCCGGTGGCGGAAATGACTTCCGGCCTGAAAACCAGCTGGATGAGCAGGGCTGTGCACCATACGCCGAGCGGAGTCTTGCTCCTGTCCGGGCAGTTCCGGGCGATTTCGGCGAGCAGTATGAACAGGAAGGCCCTCACGATCGAAGGCGATGCCCCCGTCATAATCACGTAGAACGCGGAGCAGGCCACTATGAGTATGGAGCGCACTGCATACGCAAGTCTGGAGTTTCCGATGATGGCCAGCAACTTGCTCAGTATCAGATATATGACTCCGAGATGGAGTCCGCTCAGGGCAAGCAGGTGGGATGCGCCCGCGGCCCTGAAACTGTCGGACATGGCCTTTCCGATCCCTTTTCTCTGTCCGGTCAGGAAGGCTTTCAGGAGAGCGTTTGTCTCCCGTTCGGAGAAGGGCAGGCTGTCTATCAGGGCGGAAAGCTTTTCCAGCGCCGCGGAGGCGGCCGACGGTGCCGGATTGCGGAAGGGGAGTATGGCGGATCCGGAATGGCAGAGGACGCCCAGGCCGAGGAAGAGCAGGGCGATGGCGGCCGTTCGGCCGCCGCTTCGCGCAGCGAAGAAAAAAAATGCGGCAACTGCTGCGAGGGCGGCTGTAGCGCTGACGAGCGGTGCGTCGATCCAGGCGGCGAGCCCCACTCCCGCCACGAACGGCACCGACAGCCTCACTATGTCCGCATCCGCCTTCATGGGCGGAAAAGTAATGAACCGGAAGATAAAACGGGGGAGTAAAAGTGAAATTTTAACGTTTCTTTAGGCGAATAGATTTCAATATCGGAAAAAACAGATTAAATTTGCGAGTTATTAATAATACGTTATGATAGTACTGGTAATCAATTGCGGCAGCTCGTCCATCAAGTACAGGCTCATGGACATCAAGAGCGACGACGTGTATGATATTCTGGCAAAGGGTATTGTAGAAAAGATCGGCCTTCCCGAAGGCATCAGCACCTACAGCCCGGCGGGCAAGGAGTCCCGGACAGTTTATCTTCCCGTCCCCAACCACACGGTTGGTATGAAACTTATTCTCGACGACCTTGTAGACAAGGATCACGGCGTTCTCAAGACCTTCGACGACATCGAGGCCGTGGGCCATCGCGTCGTGCAGGGAGCCGACTATTTCACCGGCAGTGCCCTTGTCAACGACGACGTCCTCAAGAAGATTGAAATCTGCGCCGAGTTCGCGCCCCTGCACAACAGGGCCCATCTTCTCGGCATCCGTGCCTGCCAGGCCGTACTCCCGTCCGTTCCCGAGGTGGTGGTGTTCGATACCGCTTTCCACCAGACCATGCCGGACTACGCCTATATTTACGCCCTCCCGTATGAGTATTACACCAAATACCATGTACGCCGCTACGGTGCGCACGGAACGTCCCATGATTACGTTTCCCACGAAGGTGCGCGTTTCGCCGGCATAGACATCGGCCATTCCAAGATCGTCACCTGCCACATCGGCAGCGGCTCTTCGGTGTGCGCAGTGCTCAACGGCAAGTGCATCGACACTTCCATGGGCTTCACCCCGCTCGAGGGCATGATTATGGGCACCCGCTGCGGCTGCATCGACGCCAACATCGTCCCGTACATCATGAAGAAGGAGAACCTCACTCCCGACGATATGACCGACCTCATGAACAAGAAGAGCGGCTTCATGGGCCTCAGCGGCAGGACTTCCGACGCCCGCGAAATGGACGAACTCGCCAATTCCGGTGACTACAGGGCCAAGCTCGTGCTCAAGAAGCTCACCTACGACATAGTCAAGCTCATCGGTTCCTATGTGGCCGCCATGGACGGCATCGACCTCCTGGTCTTCACCGCCGGCATAGGCGAGCACAACAGCCGCCTGCGCCGCCGCGTATGCGAGAATCTCACCTACCTGGGCATCAAGGTCGATTACGAGGCCAACATGGCTTCCGGAACCGAGGCCATGATCTCCACTCCCGACTCAAAGGTGAAGGTCGCCCTCATCCCCACCGAGGAAGAGCTCATGATCGCCCGCGACACCATGCGCATCGTTTCCGCGCTCGACGAATAGAATCTTATCTAATAACACTATGATAGCTAGTTTCAACGACCTTTTCGCAGAGCTCAAGGCTAAAAAAATCTGCAAGAAACTCGTCGTCGCCTGGGGCGTCGATGAACACTCCATCGAAGCTGCATACAAGGCTGCCGAGGCCGGTTTCGTAGAAGCCACCCTCGTCGGCGACGAAGCCATGATCAAAGACGTCTGCGCCAAGAACGGCATGGACGCCGGCAAGTTCAACATCGTTAACAATCCCGTCGAGCTCAAGGCTGTCGCCCAGGCTGTGCAGATGGTGCATGACGGTGAGGGAGACGTGCTCATGAAGGGCCTCTGCAGCACCGACAAGTTCCTGCGCGCCATCCTCAACAAAGAGACCGGTCTCCTGCCTCCGAAGGGCGTGCTGAGCCACGTTGGAGTTATCGAGAACCCGCACTATCCCAAGCTCCTCTTCCTCTCCGACATGGCAGTCATTCCGGCCCCTGACTTCCGTCAGAAGGTGAAGATAGCCGGCTATCTTGTCTCTACGGCCCGTTCCTTCGGCCTGGACAAGCCGAAAATCGCCTTCATCGCCGCATCCGAGCAGATGCTCGATTCGATGCCCGCCTGCATAGAAGGCGCCATGCTCGCCAAGATGTGCGACCGCGGCCAGATAGCCAAGTGCATAGGCGACGGCCCGCTGGCACTCGACGTTGCTATCGATCCCGAGAGCGTTGCAATCAAGAAGCTCGTCAGCCCGGTTGCAGGCGACGCCGACTGCATGCTCTTCCCGAACATCGAGAGCGCGAACGTGTTCTGGAAATGCAACTCCAAGCTCTGCGGCGAGGGCATCCGCCAGGCCGGCATCCTCGTTGGCGTAACCGCTCCGTGCGTGCTCGCCAGCCGTGCCGATACCGCCGACACCAAGCTCTGCAGCATCGCTACTGCTGTGATGAGCATTTCCAAGTAAGATGCTGCCGGAAAAGGCTATTCAGAGTAAAGGGTTTCCGAGATATATTTGAAGAAATCTTCCTGAAGAATGTAACGGGCACGGAACCATACGTGCCCGTTTGCGTATCCGCAATTGCGGCAGATTTCTAGCTCCTTCGCGAATTCCGACAGATTCTTGTATGCCGAGTCTTTCTTGCGGCGGGAATACGCGGGGTCGTGCTTGTATGCCGCCAGCCCCACATAGAGCGGAATTCCCAGGCCTTTCCAGTCGCTGAGCGCGCTCGCGAAAGCCGCGTTGTCGCCCCTGTCGGTGCTCCAGTAGATCTGGGGTATCAGATAGTCGGGATAGCCTTCGGCGGCCCAGCGGCGCGGGTCGGCATAGAGCCTTGAGGTGTTTGCGATGAGCCCGGAGGGGGAGACCCCGAACAGGGCGTCCGGCCTTATGGAGTGCACGGTGTCGTAGAGGGTGCGGACTATGCGGTCGATGTTGCTGTAGCGCCATTCCTGGAGGCTCTTGCCGCCGCCGTACTGCTTGTAAAGATCGCTGTCGTCCCAGAGGCTGTCGTCTTTCTGGAGCCCGTCCGGATAGAAATAGTCGTCTATGTGCAGGCCGTCCACGTCGTATCTGGTGAGTATTTCGAAGGCTATTCCGGACAGAAACTCCGCGACCTCGGGGTAGCCGGGGTCGAGATATTCTTTGCCGTTCACGTTCCTGACCCACTCGGGATGGACGAACTTTATACAGTCGGCGGCCCTGGTGGTGGTGTCGCTGCGGCTGACCCGGAGCGGATTGATCCAGGCATGGATTTTCATTCCGTACTCGTGTGCCGCCAGGACGGCCACGGAAAGCGGGTCGAAAATGGGTTCTCCGCCCTCGGTGCCGGTAAGCTCGCGGCTCCAGGGGAGCAGGCCGGAGCTGTACATGGCGTCCATCTCGCTGACTACCTGGAAGAAGACGGTGTTGCAGCCCATGTCGCCCAGATCCCTTATCATGTCGATGAGGTTCGCCCGCTGGGTGAAGCAGTTCTCTTCCTGGGCAGGCCAGTCGATACCGCCCACGGTGGCGATCCACGCCCCGCGCATTTCCTCAGCGGGCTGTGCCGCCAGCGGAAGGCAGAGAAGGCTCAATAGAAGGATACCGCGGAGTTTCATCTTTCAAAATTAGCAAAATAATTCTGTATATTTGTGGATATGAAAACAAAAGTCATGCTCGTTTCTCTCGCCGTGCTCCTTGCCGCGGCGATGTCAGCTCACGCTGAATGGAAACCCGCGGGCGACCGTATCCGCACCCGCTGGGCCTCTGAAGTAACCCCCGAAAACGCCCACAGGGAATATCCGCGTCCCCAGATGGTCCGCGGCAGATACCGTTCCCTCAACGGTCTTTGGGATTATGCTGTGAGCGGGAAAGATGCCGCGTCCATGCCGGACAGCACGGGCGCCATCCTTGTCCCCTTCGCCCTGGAATCGTCGCTCAGCGGAGTGGCGGGCAGGCTTACTCCCGATGACGCGCTCTGGTACAGGCGCAGCTTCCGCGTCCCGTTCTGGTGGAGGCTCACCAAAGAGGTGATCCTGCATTTCGAAGCCGTGGACTGGAAATGCGAGGTGTGGCTCAACGGCCGGATGGTAGGCGAGCACCAGGGAGGCTATACCGCCTTCTCCTTCGATGTCACGAAGTATCTCAAGCCGGGCCGGCAGATTCTCGAGCTCAAGGTTCTCGACGGTACCAACAACAACCTCCAGCCCCGCGGCAAACAGACGCTCCGTCCCGGCGGCATCTGGTATACCGCGGTTTCAGGTATATGGCAGAGCGTGTGGTTCGAGGCGGTCAGCAGGAAAGGCCACATCAGGGATTACGATGCGGTGGCAGACCTCTCCACCGGCACCATCGCGGTCACGCCCTATTCAGTAGGCGGCGATGCCGTAAAGGTGGAGCTGCTTGAGGGCGGCGTAGGCTATTCCACTGAGGCTCCTTCCGGTAAGGTAATCGCCTCGGCAGAAGGCAAATCCGGCGAAGCCGTCTCCCTCAGGCTCGACAATCCCGAGTTCTGGAGCCCCGACAGCCCGTATCTGTACGGCCTGCGCATCACGCTCCTGAAAAACGGCAGGTGCATAGACAAGGTGAACTGCTATACGGCTTACAGGGGAATCTCCAAGAAAGCCGACGCCGAGGGGCATCTGCGCCTCGCGCTCAACGACAGAATCCTTTTCCAGTATGGTCCGCTCGACCAGGGCTGGTGGCCCGACGGCCTGTATACCGCTCCGACCGACGAGGCGCTGGAGTATGACGTAATCCGCACCAAAGACTTCGGTTTCAACGCCATACGCAAGCACATCAAGGTGGAGCCCGCCCGCTGGTATTACCACTGCGACCGGAACGGCGTCCTCGTATGGCAGGACATGCCGAGTTCCGCATGCTACATGTCCGGCGCCGACTGGGCGCAGGGCGAAGACGTCTATGACGCCGGCAACGACGACCAGCTTAGCGAGGAGGCCCGAGCCAATTTCCTCGCCGAGTGGGAAGAGATCATCCGCCAGCACCGCAAGTTCCCCTGCATAGTGGTCTGGGTTCCGTTCAACGAGGCCTGGGGGCAGTTCAAGACTGCCGAAGTGGTGGACTTCACCCGCAGCCTGGACGGCTCGCGCCTCATAAACATGGCTTCCGGCGGCAACTGGATCTCCGGGGGAGTGGGCGATATACTCGACTCGCACTATTATCCGCATCCGCAGATGCGCATCTGGGACGACGCCCTCGTGAACGTGCTCGGTGAATACGGCGGAATCGGCCTTCCCGTAGAGGGACACATGTGGATCCAGGACAACAACTGGGGCTACGTGGAATTCGCGAGCAGCGACGAGGCCACCGCCAAGTACGAAGAGTTCTCGGCCATGATGCCGGAACTGGTGAAACAGGGCTGCAGCGCCGCCATCTACACCCAGACCACCGACGTGGAAAGGGAGCTGAACGGCTTCATGACCTACGACAGAGCCGTCGACAAGCTCGACCCCGCAAGGGTCAGTGCCGCCAACAGGCGCATCATAGAACTGCTGGATCAGTAATCGAAGAGGTCCCTCCGGGGCATTTTATCGGAATAGCGCTTCTTGCACTGCTCTACGAATTGTTTGAGTGAGCGCGAGAAGCGCGGTCCTTTCCAGTTGTGGGTGTTGTCGACGAGCACCCAGCATTCGCCGTCGGGGAAGCGGTAAATGATGGCGTTCGTGCCTGAGAAAGAGCCGGTGCGTATCCATCCTTCCCCCGGCTTGACCGAGTTCCAGCCTATCGCGAACTTGTGATTGTCGCTGTGGGCGGTCATAGCGTGCACGCTCTTGGAGGAGATTACGTCGGTCACTCCGGGATTGCCGTCTATCGAGGCCACGAAGAGTGCCAGTTCCGGAGTGCTGCAGACCCATGCCCCGGCCCCCGAGAGCGCACGGATGTCGTTTCCGCCGTAGCATCTCGCCACGCTGTCGCTGCTGTTGTTGTACTCCGGGACCGGAGGATCGTTGTCCTGCATGTAGTAGCGGGCCTCGTTCGGATACTTCTGCCCGTAATAGTTGTAGGCCAGGTGCATGTCGAGGCATCCGGCGGGTTTGAGGATGTTTTCCTGCATCCAGTCCTCGTAGGGTTTGCCGCCGACCTTTTCGATGATCATGCTCAGGAGCAGGTATCCGAAATTGGAATAATCCTGGCTCTTCCCGGGTTCGAAGCCCAGGGGCCTCGAAAGCATGAGCCTCACCAGGGTATGGTGGTCGGGCGCCTCGTCGAGGCGGTAGATGTTCATGATGTCGCGGGTGGTGAACATGGGATCTCCACGCCTGATGGAAAGGCCGCTCTCGTGCCTGAGCAGATCGCTCACCGAAATCTTGTAGTAGTTGCGGTCCTTGATAGCCTTGGTGAAGGAAGTGTCGCACAGGATGCCGTCCGGGCCGAAGACCTTGTCGGACAGGGCCAGCTTGCCCTCCTCGCGGAGTTTCATGATTCCGGTGGCGGTGAGCAGCTTGGAAACGGAGGCGACCCTCATGATCGTGCCCGCCTCCATCTTTTCGCCCTTTTCTTCATCGGCCCAGCCGTAGCCTTTCGCATACAGCAGGGAATCGCCGCGGGTCACGGAAAGGGACAGGCCCTTGATCCACCAGCGCTGCATGAACACTTTAATGTCCTTGTCTAGCTTCTCAAGCCCGATGCTGTCGGACATGGCATTGGTTATCACCGCGTTGAGGCCCTCGATGCGGGTGTGGCCGGCCTTGCGCCTCCCGCAGGAGACGACGCTCAGGGCGATTGCCGCAATCAGGAAAGCTTTTCTCATTTGATAAGCCCGGCTGAACGTCCGTAATCGATTATGAACTGGGCGCTGCCTTCGATGCCGAGCAGCGAGGAATTCACGCAGAGGTCGTAGTCCGAGGCCTTTCCCCATTCCCCGAAAGTGAAGAAATTGTAAAAGTCCTCCCTGACGCGCTCTTTCTTGTCTATCATGGCTTCGGCATCCGACGGACTGATACCGAGCCTTTCGGAGACCCTCTTGATCCTGTCGGCCTTCGGCGCGCAGATGAACACGTCAAGGCACTTCTTTTCCCTGAGGATGTAGTTTGCGGCCCTGCCTACGAAAATCGCTGATTCCTTTTCAGCGATTTCGGAAATCACCTCGCTCTGTATCTTGAACAGGTCGTCGTCGTTGATGAAATTCTGGGGAAGGGATGTGGTGCGCCCTATTCCGAGGATGTTCTGGAACAGGTGGAAGCCCTTTTTCTCGTCCCTGCGTTCGAAGAACTCCCTGCTGAAACCGCTGCGTTCCGCGGCTTTGGCGATGAGCTCCTTGTCGTATACGGGGATTCCAAGCTTTGCCCCGATGGCGTTGGCTATCTGCAGGCCTCCCGCTCCGAACTGGCGTCCCAAGTTGATGATAGTGGTTTCCATGTGTGTCATTATATTGCGCTTCCCAGGATGGCGGGGTCGTCCCCGTCACCCAGTTTGCGGAATTTTTGCATCAGATTCAGAATCAATATCCCCGTGATCACGAACGACACGGCGTCGGAAATGGGGAAGCTGTACCACACGCCTTCAATGCCCAGCCGGAGAGGGAGCAGGTAGACGAGCGGCACGAGGAAAAGGAGCTGCCTGGTGAGGGACAGGAAGATGCTCTTCCTTACCATGCCCAGGCATTGGAAGAAATTGGTGCTGACCATCTGCATTCCTACCAGGAAGAAGGTCAGGTTTATGATTCTCAGGCCTTTGGCGCTGATTTGAAGGAGATCTTCGTGGTTCGTGAAGATGCCGACCACCGTGCGGGGGAAAGCTTCGCAAAGGATGAAGCCGAGCACGCAGACGCCGGTTGCCCATGCCGCGGTGAGAAGGTACACCCGGCGAACACGGGAGTACTGCCTGGCGCCGTAGTTGTAGCCGGCGATGGGCTGCATCCCCTGGTTGAAGCCCATGACTATCATCAGGAAGAAGAAGCTTACGCGCGCCACGATGCCGTAGGCGCCTATCGCAAGGTCGCCTCCGTATCTGCGCAGCTGCTGGTTGATGAACAGGTTCACTATGCAGGCGGCGCTGTTCATCAGGAAGGGCCCCAGGCCTATGGCCAGGGAGTTCTTGGCTATCTTCCAGTCAATTTCAAGGATGCGGTTTCCGAAGTGGACGACTCTGTTTTTGTCGCTGAAATAGCGCAGGGTGAAGCAGAGCGCGAGGAACTGGCTGATTACCGTGGCCATGGCCGCCCCCTTGACTCCGAGGCCCAGCGCGAAGATGAAGACCGGATCCAGGGCGGCGTTGAACAGCACCGTGAACAGCGTGAGTCCCATTGCGGTCTTCGGACTTCCGGTAGCCCGGATGAGGCTGTTGAGACCGAAATACAGGTGGGAAATCACGTTGCCGATCATGATCCAGGTGAGGTAGGCCTTGGCGAAAGGCATCGTCCTTTCGCTGGCCCCGAAGAAGTAAAGGATGGGCTCCTCCCAGATGAGTATGACCGCCGTGAACAGCACACCGAGTATGAGGTTCAGGGTTATCTCGTTGCTGAGCACCTTCCTGGCGTTGGCGTAGTTCTTCTGCCCCAGGAGGACGGACATGATGGTGGACGCTCCCACGCCTACCAGCGTGCCCAGCGCCACGCCCAGATTCATGATGGGGGAGCATACTCCCACGGCGGAAAGGGCGAGGGCGCCGACATCCTTGATGTGGCCGATGTAGATGCTGTCCACCATGTTGTACAGCGAAGTGGCCGTCATCGCGATGATGCCGGGTATGGCGTACTGCTTCAACAGCGTCCCTATGCTTCGGGTGCCGAGTTCAGTAGGTGCGCCTGAGATTGTCGCTGCCATTTATTTGCCGGCGATTTCAACGTCGAAACGGAGGGGGCAGTATGGAGGAATGGTGCTTCCGGAGCCGGAAGTGGAATAACCCTCCCCGGACCAGAACACCACGGTGCCCTTTTCACCGGGATGCATGTGGACGAAGGCATTCGCAAAGCCGTCCACGACGTCGGAACTGCTGTCCGAACCCATGGTAATCTTGGTGCAGTCGGAATGCCAGGTTATTTTTTGGGTGGTGTAACTGGCTGAAGATGAATAGATGCCGTTGTCTTTCGCGAGCTTCTCGATGGTGGTCTCCAGCATCGTTCCGTCGAGCCTGTAAAGGGTGTAATTGATGAACAGGGTAGTGTCTTCGGCGAAGGTTTCCTCGCTGGTGGGCTCGCCGGTGCGCTTGTAATACCAGCCGGCCATGGCAGTGTCGGTCTGCGCACCCGGAAGGTTGGCGCTGACATAGTTGAGGACTGAATCCTTTTCCCACTTTTCCACGTCGTCGAAGGCTTCGGCCAGCCTTATCGTGTATACGGCTGTGGTACCGCTGCAGTTCTGCACGTACTCTTCCGGCGTGTTGAAGCGTTCGGTGGTGAACAGCCAGCCGGGGATGACGGCCTTGCGGGTGCCGCCTATGTTCATGGTAGAGATGACATCCTCGAGGCCCACCCTGAGATTGTCCTGGCTTTCGCCGCGGTACCATATCGCCGGGCCGTAGTAGTTGGTGGCCTTGTAGGTGCCGAGCTGGCGGTTGATCTGGGCGAAGGTGCTGCTGCCGTAGTTGCCCTGGAGATCCTGGGTGGTGTATTCCACGCGGACATATTTGGCGTCGCCGACGTAGGCGCCGTCACCGGGGGTGTCTTCGAGTATGTAGACTCCGAGTTCGGTCTTCCTGGCTCCGGGGTAGTTCTCGTTCATGAAGGCGTCGAGATATATCTTTTCGGCGTCGCTGGCCCCCTCGGTGCCTTCACGGGCACAGGAGAACGCAGCCATGGCGGCAGCCAGAAGGAGAACGCTTGCGTATTTTTTCATATAGGTCAGTCTTTCTGCACGAATCGTGCCGCGGTTGCGGCAAGATAATCATAAATTAACTCTGGAGAGGCAATGTCGCGGGGGAAATACAGGTTTCCGCCGGCCGCGAGCTCGTGCCCCCCGCCATTGAAATACTCCATGGCCATCCGGTTGGCGCTCCATCCCTTCTTGGAGCGGATGCTCACGTGGAAATGGTCTTTCTCTTCCTTGAGGTAGAGGCTCATGTTCACTGCTCCTATCCCGAGCGGGATGTTCACGAGGCCTTCGGTCTCTCCTTCGCGGAGCGGATACTCTTTCTGGAACTGTCTGGTGGCCACTATGTATGCTATGCCTCCCGGGAGTATCGTAAGATGGCTGCCCAGCAGGGCGGCGAATGCGCGGATGCGGGTCTCGCTGAATTCCTGGTAGAGATGCCCGACTATGTCGTTGCGGTCGACTCCCGCGGCGAGCAGTTCCCCTGCCATTTCGAGGGTGCTCGGAAACACCGAGTTGGCGAAATTGTTGGTGTCGGTGGTCATGCCCGTCATGAGGGCGTACAGGCTTGCCGCCGGCAGTTTTTCAGCGCTGCCTTCGAGTGCCTTGAGAACCCAGTACAGCAGTTCGCTGGCGGAAGAAACGTCCGGCGTGGAGAAGACGAGGGTGAACTGGTCTTCCTGCGGGTTGAGGTGGTGGTCGATGAGGACCTTTTCCCTGGCCGGACATTCATCGAGGGCCTTTTCCAGGGAACCGGCCCTGCGGAAGGCGTTCATGTCCTGGACTATGAGCAGATCGCAGCTGCGGATGGCGCTTTCGGCTCCGGCGGAATCTTCTTCGGCGTTCACGAGTGGTTCGCCGTCGGTGAGGAAACGCAGCGTCTGGGGGAGGGTGTCGGGGACGACCAGCGTGGCCTGCAGCCCTCTTTTTTCGGAAAGATAGCGGCGCATGGCGATGCCGCTCCCCAGCGCGTCGCCGTCGGGGCGCGTGTGCACCACGATGGCCGCATTGCGGCTGCACCGGAGAATGGAGTCGAGTCTGTCCGCTTTTTCTTTGCTGATGACTGCCTGCATAGCCGTATCCGTAAAATAAAAAGTGAGCAAATTTACGAATAATATTGCTTTTGATGCAATCTTTTTCTAACTTTGTAGGGTTTTAGAGCAAATTGAAAAACAAAATAACGTTATGAAGAAATCACTCCAGATCATTCTTGAAATCCTGCTGGCCGCGGCGTGCGTATTCCTTGCAATCGCAATCGTAAAGAGCATCAACAAGCCGGTCAACTTCAATAAGCAGAAGGCCTATCGCGAGAGCGTCGCCATCCAGCGCCTCAAGGACATCCGCACCCTCCAGGTGGCCTACAAGTCCGTTACCGGCAGGTTCACCAGCACCGTGGATTCCCTCAAGGATTTCTACAACAACGGCAAGATGTCCATCATCATGCAGGTCGGCTCCATGGACGACTCCCTGGCAGTTGCCCACACCGAGGCTGTCAAGAGGAGCATGCGCGGCAAGAAGGTTACCCCCGAGATGCTCCAGGAGCTCTATCTTAAAGGCGACCATAATCTTGTCTACACCATCGAGAGCAAGATTCCGGTCAAGGACACTCTCTTCAACGACCGTCCCGACATCAACCTCGACGACCTCAAGTACATCCCGTTCTCCGACGGCGAACTTGTCGAAATGGAGGCTGTCACCAAGATGGTATCCGGCGTGCCCGTTCCTCTGTTCGAGGCCAGAATGCCCTACAAGGCTCTCCTCAAGGGTCTGGACAACCAGCTTCGTATCAATCTCGATGCCGACCAGCGCGACAAGAACCGTTACGAAGGCCTTCAGGTAGGTTCCATCTCCGCACCTAACAACAACGCGGGTAACTGGGAATAGTGGAAGAAACCAGCCTTCTTACGCCGAAGTGCACTCTGGTGCCGGCGCATTTCTACCAACAGGCTTCCTCAAGGGACATCCTTGGGGAAGTCGTTGTTCTTGATGAGGGCGACGTGGTAAAGGCCGTCGAGATGCGCCAGTACGATTCCGTGCTGGTGTATGCCGCTCCCTCCGAAGACACCGGCGCCGTGCCCGAGCTGTGGTACGTGCTCCGGGACCTCCCGGGCATCCAGGACTACAACAAGATCCTTGCAAGCTGGAAGGAAGGCCGCCTGTATCTGGGCATCGCCCAGGGCAACGGGCTGCTCCTGGCAAACAGTTTCGAAGCTCCCGACTTCACCACGGCAGAGTATTATATCTTCCTTGCCCTCAACCAGTTGCAGCTCAACCCGGAAGTCAGCTCCATCTATTGGCGCCACAAGATTTCGCCCGAAGACGAAATGAGCCTTTACCGTTATTTCAGGAGCGTCGAACTGTTATGAGGATAATCGGCGGCAGACTCAAGGGCCGGACTATCGAACTGCCTCCCCGCTACCTTGCCCGCCCCACTACCGATTTCGCGAAGGAGGGGCTCTTCAACATACTCGGAAACGAATACGAATTCGACTCCCTGAAGGTCCTCGACCTCTTCGGGGGTACCGGAGCCATCAGTTTTGAATTCGCGTCCCGCGGCGCAGGCCGGGTGTACTGCGTGGAGATGTCCCGCGAAAACGCCCGCTTCATAAAAAAGGAAGCCGCCCGCCTGGGGCTGGACAATGTCACGGCCGTACACGACAACGTTTTCGACTTCCTTCCCGTCTGCAAAGAGAAGTTCGATATCGTTTTCGCCGATCCTCCGTATGCGCTGGAGGGGCTTGAGACCATCCCTGACCGCGTTCTGGAGGCCGGTATACTCCATCCTGAGCGTTATCTCATCCTCGAGCACGGGGATGAGCACACCTTCACCGCCCATCCGTGTTTCGTAAAGGAAAAGGTTTACGGACGCGTGCATTTCAGCTTTTTCGAACCCGCTTAACGAACATCAGACCATGTTCTCATTCCTGATAAGCCTTGCCGCCCTGATCCTGGGGTATGTATTGTACGGGAGGTTCGTGGAGAGGACCTTCGGCCCCGATCCCTCGCGCCCTACGCCCGCTGTATCCAAGGCGGACGGAGTGGACTATGTGCCTATGCCCTCCTGGAAGGTCTATATGATCCAGTTTCTGAACATTGCGGGTACGGGGCCCATATTCGGCGCAATCATGGGGGCCAAGTTCGGCCCTTCCTG
The DNA here is from genome assembly GCA_017551405.1 of Bacteroidales bacterium. Lineage (GTDB taxonomy): Bacteria > Bacteroidota > Bacteroidia > Bacteroidales > UBA932 > Cryptobacteroides. The sequence continues at coordinate 196 of JAFZLP010000129.1, read as the reverse complement.
CTACCTGTGGATAGTGTTCGGATGCATATTCGCCGGAGCGGTGCACGATTACATGTCGGGCATGCTGTCGGTCCGGGGCGGAGGCGCCGGCCTTCCCGAAATCATCCGGAAATATCTTGGCAAGGGTACCGCCACCGTAATGCTGGTGTTCTCGATACTGCTGATGGTGATGGTGGGCGCCGTGTTCGTGTACAGC
>JAFZLP010000128.1 GCA_017551405.1 Bacteroidales bacterium | reverse complement strand
ACCAAGTCCTTCAAATCCTCGACCTTGAGTCCGGTTATTCTTGCCAGTTGTTTTACTCCGCTCCACTTTTCCTTTTTCAAGAGTCTTGCAATTTCCACTCTTTCCCTGGGGGAGCAATCACGAAGGGTTTCTTTTCCATAAATCCTGAACGCCGTCTCATCCGCCCGTTTTTTTACTTCGGAATCGGGTGCAGACACATCGTTGGCGCACATTTCTTCATTTACGGTTTTATCGATATTGCTGGTGTTAAGCATGTACAAATAGTCCCCTATGCTTGAGAACAGTTGTTCCGCATATCTGTAATCGGTGTAGCAGCCCGGCCAGATGAGTCCGTCCGGGAGAACGATCCATTCTTCCGGAAGACAGACAGCGGTATTGAACAGTTGCTTTTTCTTCCGCATGCTCAGCTCTGTCATTTTCTTACATAATCCTGTAATCCATCCATTTTCATTAAACATCAGAGGTCCACTACTCCACCTGTATCCTGATGGGACATAACCCATTTTTGCTGCCACGGGATTCCGCAAGACATATATTACCTTTTCTTTCAGCTTACTGTCGGGCCATATGGGATACGAATTGAAGATAATCGTCTCAGTCAGGCCGTTTTCCCTGTGCTTGTTTATCCACATGTTTGTCAGTTTCTTATACCGCTGGATAAAGGAATACACAGCTTCTTCTGAACCATAAAGGACAAAATGGACATGATTGTCCATCAGGCAAAAGGCTATCAGTCTTATCTGGAATCCGCTCTCAAGTTCATATTGCAGACATACTGCAATACGGTTCATTCCGCTGATATATTCCTCAGCGTTTTCAAACAGAATGTCGTTCTTCAGTCCTTTACTGCATACATGGAAAAACAGTTCTCTTTTCATACCCGCAATATATGACTTTAACAACTTTATGTCTTATAAAAACATATCTTTCTTTTTTAAAGTCTTATAGAAAGAGATAATTCGTGCAAAAAATTCGCAAAATGCATAAGGTCGGGCCGTTTTGAAAGGGGACCTTGTGCAATAATGGCCAATAATGCAAAAGATACGGCTCACAGAAGGGCTACCTTGCGCAATAATGGCCTAAAATGCAGAAGGTCGGGCTTCTCGGATGGGGACCTTGTACAAATAACCGCCAAATTGCACAAGGTCATCCCTCCGCAAAGCCCTTTTTTGGTATTTTTTGCTAATTTTGTAAGACATGGCCAAGAACCAGGAAGACACCCCGATGCTCAGGCAGTACTTCGCCATCAAGGCGCAGCACCCCGAAGCCATCCTGCTCTACAGGGTGGGGGATTTCTATGAGACCTACTCCGACGACGCCGTGCTGGTGAGCAAGGTGCTGGGGCTGGTCCTGACCCATCGCAGCAACGGCGAGAAAGGGGAAGTGGCCATGGCAGGGGTGCCGCATCACGCCATCCAGCAGTATCTCCCGCGCCTCGTGCGCGCGGGCTACAAAGTGGCCATCTGCGACCAGCTGGAAGATCCCAAACTGGCCAAGAACAAACTGGTCAAACGCGGTATCACAGAAATACTTACGCCCGGCGTAGCCTTCAGCGAGGGGATGCTGGAGCAGAAAGAGCACAACTTCCTCTGCGGCATGGCTTTCGACGGCGCCGGCAACTGCGGCGCGGCCTTCCTCGACGTGAGCACCGGCACCTTCCAGGTGGCACAGGGCACGGTGGAGTACATCCACACCCTGGCCGATACCTTCAACCCCAAGGAGCTGGTGGTGCGGCGCGACTACGCCAAGGCGGCAAGGGAGAAATTCCCCGACATCTACATAACCCCGCTGGATGAATGGGCCTTCGTGCAGGAAGCGGCAGAAGACAAGCTGCTGAAGCAGCTCGGCACCGGCAGCCTCAAGGGCTTCGGAGTGGATTCGTTCCCGCTGGCCGTCACCGCCGCCGGAGCCCTGGTCATCTACCTTGAACAGACCGAACATTCCGGCCTCCGGAACATCTGCAGCCTGTCCCGCATCGAAGAGGGCAGGTTCGTGTGGATGGACCGCTTCACCTTCCGCAACCTGGAAATCTTCCAGAGCAACGCCGGCAGGGAGGGAGTGAGCCTGGCCGAGACCATCGACCGCTGCTCCTCCCCCATGGGAGCCCGTCTTCTGAGGCAGTGGCTGGCGATGCCCATAATGGACCGCAGCGCCCTGAACGAGCGTTACGACATAGTTGAATTCTTCACCCAAAACGAGGAGAAACTCTCTGATCTGCGCGGACTTATAGAAAACGTCGGCGACCTTGAAAGGATAATCTCCCGCGCGGCGACCGGCAGGATACTCCCGCGTGAAATGATGCAGCTCGGCAGGTCGCTCGCTCAGATGCAGCCCATCCGCACCCTCTGCGGCGAAGACTCTCCGGCGGCGTTGCAGAAGCTGCTCAAGGGCATGAAGAACTGCAGCGCCCTGCTGGGCAAGATCAGCTCCACCATGGCGGAGAATCCCGCCGTGCAGATAGGCAAGGGCGAGGTGATAGCCCGCGGTGTGGACGGCAGGCTCGACGAGCTCCGCGACATCTCCGCCGGAGGCAAGGGTTATCTCCTGCAGATGCAGGAAAGGGAGGCAGAGAGGACCGGTATCGGCAGCCTCAAGATAGGCTACAACAACGTTTTCGGCTACTACATCGAGGTGCGCAACACCTTCAAGGGCCAGGTGCCCCCGGAGTGGGTGCGCAAGCAGACGCTGGTAAACGCCGAACGCTATATCACCGAGGAGCTCAAGGAATACGAAGAGAAGATCCTCACGGCCGAAGATGACATCGCCCGCATGGAAGGCGAAATCTACGCCGCCCTGGTGGGCAAGGTGCAGGAGAGCATCCGCGACATCCAGGCCAACTGCCGCATAGTGGCGGCGCTGGACGTGCTCCAGGGCTTCGCCAGGCAGGCCCTCGACAGGGGTTACTGCCGCCCCGTGGTGGATGGCAGCAGCATCCTCGACATCAAGGCGGGCCGCCATCCGGTCATCGAAACCCTGATGCCCCCGGGCGAGGAATACGTGCCGAACGACGTCTACATGGACTCCTCCAGCACCCAGATAATGATTCTCACCGGCCCCAACATGTCGGGTAAATCAGCCCTGCTGCGCCAGACTGCGCTGATTGTGCTGATGGCCCAGACGGGCTCGTTCGTGCCGGCCGCATCCGCCCGGTTCGGGTATTTCGACAAGATTTTCACCCGCGTGGGCGCCACCGACAACATCTCCCGCGGCGAATCCACCTTCATGGTGGAAATGCTGGAGACTTCGATGATTATGCACAACCTCTCGGCGCGCTCGCTGGTGCTGCTCGACGAGATAGGCCGCGGCACCTCCACTTACGACGGCATGAGCATCGCCCGCGCCCTGGTGGAGTATATCCATAAGTCCGGGAAGGGGGCCAAGACCCTGTTCGCCACCCATTACCACGAGCTCAACGACATGGAGGAGCAGTTCCCGCGCGTCAAGAATTACCACATCGCCATCAAGGAAGAGGGGCACGACGTGCTGTTCCTGCGCAAGCTCGAGCCGGGAGGGGTGTCGCACAGCTTCGGCATCCACGTGGCCCGCATGGCCGGCATGCCGCGCGAGATAGTGGACAGCGCGGAGGAGACCCTGCACATGCTCGAAGCCCGCGAGAACAGCGCCCGAAGCCTGGCCAGGAGCGGGGAGCTGCATGAAGACGGCAGCCTGCAGCTGAGCCTGTTCCAGCTGGACGATCCCACCCTGGGAGCCATCCGTTCGCAGCTGGAAGCGGCCGACCTCGACAACATGACCCCGATGCAGGCCTTCGACCTGCTCCGCAAGATGAAAAAAGAGACTGGCCTATGAAAAGGGCGTTGATAATCACTTACTACTGGCCCCCAACCGGCGGGAGCGGCGTGCAGCGCTGGGTGAAGTTTTCGCGGCACCTGCCGGAATTCGGCTGGCAGCCGGTAATCTACACACCCGAAAACCCGGAGCAGCTGGCGGTGGACGAAAGCCTGCTGGCTGACATCCCCGCCGGGGCGGAAGTGCTCAAGACCCACATCACCGAACCCTACGCCCTGGCGCGTAAGCTCATGGGAAAGGGGAACGTGAAAGGCGCCGGCGTGAACCCGGTGAACGGCCAGGAAAAGAGCTTCAAGCAGAAGCTGGCGCTCGCCATCAGGGGCAACTGCTT
>JAFZLP010000127.1 GCA_017551405.1 Bacteroidales bacterium | reverse complement strand
TGTGCATTTGCAACCGCTGCGAAAGCGACGAGGGCGACTGCGATAGCTAAAAGTTTTTTCATTTTGTCAGTTTGATTTAAGAATTAGTGTGTCAAATATACTAAACAATCCCCGAAAAACCAAGGAATGCCATCGCCATGATGCTCACGGTGATGAGCGCGATGGGCAGACCCCGGAAGGGTTTGGGGACGTCGTTGAGTGCAAGATGCTCGCGCAGACCGCTGAAAAGCACCATGGAAAGGCCGTATCCCAGAGAGTTGGCGAATGCGTAGACCGTGGATTCGGCGAGATTCAACATGTGGGGCACCTGGGTGCCGAAGCTGAACTCCTTGGTGACTACAGTGATGGCCACGCCGAGCACGGCGCAGTTGGTGGTGATGAGCGGCAGGTAGATGCCAAGTGCCTGATACAAAGAGGGTGACACCTTCTTGAGGACGATTTCCACCATCTGCACAAGCGCTGCAATCACCAGGATGAAGGCTATGGTCTGCAGGAAATCAAGGCCGAAGGGCACGAGCAGATAGCGGTTCAGCAGGTAAGTGACCACCGTGGCGAGCGTGATCACGAAACACACCGCCAGGCTCATGCCGGTAGAAGTGGACAGCCGGCTCGATACGCCCAGGAACGGGCATATGCCGAGGAACTGCGCCAGGACGATATTATTGACGAATATCGCGGATATTATTATGAGAAAATATTCCATGATTACTTCTTCTTAGCCAGTTTGTTGAACAGAACCATGAGATATCCGAGCACCATGAACGCGCCGGGAGCCATGACGAAGGCGAGGATGCCGTCGCCGGGGATGAACTTCCATCCGAAGACTGAGCCGCTGCCCAGGATTTCGCGGACGATGCCGATGACGGTGAGCGAGAGGGTGAAGCCGATACCGATGCCGATGCCGTCGAGGGCCGATTCCAGCCAGTTGTGCTTGCTGGCGAAGGCCTCGGCGCGGCCGAGGATGATGCAGTTCACCACGATGAGCGGGATGAACAGGCCGAGCGTGCGGTAGATGTCCGGCACGAAAGCCCGCATGAGGAGCTGCAGCACCGTGACAAAGGTGGCGATGATTACGATGTAAACCGGAATATGCACCTTGTCTGGCACTATGGGAGCCACGAGCGAGACCACTATATTGCTGAGTACCAGCACGAAAAGCGTCGCCAGGCCCATCTCCATGCCGTTCATGGCGGAGGTGGTGGTGGCGAGCGTCGGACACATGCCCAGCACCAGCACGAAGGTCGGATTCTCCTTGAGCAACCCGTTGGTAATGAGGGAAAGCTTGTTCGCCATGGCTAATTCTCCTTATTCTTTATGAGGCTGGCACCGGTGGTGGCGTCAGGATCGAGGGTTTTCACAAGCTTGCGCGCCTGGGCCACGGCCAGCGTATAGGCGCGGGAAGTGATGGTGGAAGCCGTGATGGCGTCCACATCGCCCCCGTCCTTGCGGACGCTGAGGTTGCCGTCCTTGCTGAAGCCGTACCACTGGCCGATGAATTTCTTGTCGGAAGTGCACTTCGCCCCGAGGCCGGGAGTCTCGGAGTGCGACAGCACCTTGGTGTTGAAGATGGTGCCGTCGGGGAGCACTCCCACCATGAGCGAGAGCGTGCCGCCGAAACCGGCAGTGGAAGACTTCACGGCGTAGCCGACAGTCTGGCCGCCGCCGTATTCTTCGTAGTATTCGTAGTTGACGCCCTCGATTTCAGCCGTTTTGGCCTCGGAGATCTCCCCGCCTTCGGGAAGGACCTCCGCTATGGCCGCCCTGGCCTCCGCCGCGGCAGCAGCCGCGATAGGCTCGCGGGTAACTTCGTTCACCACGCCGAGGATGGCGGAGCATACGAGGCAGGTCCCGAAGAGGACGAGGGTCATGTTGAGTAAATTGCTTTTTGCTGCCATGCCTACTTCCTCCCGTATATTTTCTGATGGAACGCCATGTTGATTAGCGGAACCGTCATGTTCATGAACAAAATGGCGAACGACATGCCTTCGGGATACGAGCCGAAGTAGCGTATCATCATGACTATGAAGCCGATACCGAAGCCGTAAAGAACGCCGCCCCAGCTGTTGACGGGCGAAGTGACGTAGTCGGTGGCCATGAAACAGGCTCCGAGCACGACACCGCCGGTGAGCAGGTTGAAGAGCGGGCCGGTATAGGCCTCGGGATTCACCCCGTGGAAGATGGCCGCGATGGCCGCCACGGTGGCGAAGATGCTGAGGGTGATCCAGGGCTTGATAACCTTGCGGACGCAGAGGTACAGCCAGCCGACCAGAAGCAGCAGGGCCGACACCTCACCCGCGGAACCGCCGATATTCCTGAACAGCGTGGACAGATTCACCAGGGCGTCGGCCTTGTCGGCGCCGAGGAGCTTCACCTGCCCGAGAAGGGTGGCGCCGCTGAAAGCGTCGACATTGGGAATGAAGCCGTGCGGCTCTGGCCAGGTGGTCATCTGCGCGGGGAAGCTGACCAGCAGGAAAACGCGGCCGGTGATGGCGGGGTTGAACACGTTCTGTCCCAGGCCGCCGAAGGTCATCTTGGCCACGCCGATGGCGACCAGGGCGCCTATGAACACTATCCAGAGCGGAATGCCGGCCGGCAGGTTCATGCCCAGGAGGATGCCCGTCACCACCGCGGAGAGGTCACCGACGGTAGAAGGCTTCTTGAGGAGGAACTTGGTGACGGCCCATTCGATGAGCATGCAGGAAGCGACGCTCACCGCCAGAATCGCCAGTTCGCTCCACCCGTAGAAGAGGATGGATGCTATTGCCGCAGGGCACAGCGCGATGATCACGTCCAGCATCAGCCTTTTGGTGGATACCGGAGAATGCCAGTGCGGATTGGGGGTAATCAGGTAAGTCTCTGCCATTTCACTTATTTTTTTGCGGCCGCGGCCCGGGCCTTGATGACGCCCATGACCTGCTGTTTAGCCTGACGCACGTTGTCGAGCAGCGGAATGCCGGCGGGGCAGCTGTACAGGCAGCATCCGCATTCGATGCAGTCCTGGGCAGCGTATTTCTCGAGCTCGTCGAGACGGTCGCCGGCCTTGTAGAGGCGGTTGAGAAGGAAGGGTTCGAGCCCCATGGGGCAGGCGTCGGCGCAGCGTCCGCAGCGGATGCACGCGCCTTCCTGCCAGCGCTTGGTGGTCTCGTATTTCAGATAAAGCACTGCGGATGAGCCCTTTACGGTGGCGGCATCGAGATTCGCGACTGCCTTTCCCATCATGGGACCGCCGCTGATTATCTTGCCTGCCCCGGCGGGAACTCCTCCGGCATACTCGGCAACGTAGCTGAGCGGCATGCCGATGCGGAACCAGTAGTTATGCTGCTTCTCCACCGGGAGGCAGTCGCCGGTAACGGTGAGGATGTTGCTGATGAGGGGCTTGTTCTTCTGGACAGCCTCATACACCGCAAATGCCGTGGTTACGTTCTGCACCACCGCGCCCACGCTGATGGGAAGGGCGCCGGAGCCCACCTGACGGTGCATTACGGCATCGACAAGCTGCTTTTCACCGCCCTGCGGATACTTCTTCTTGAGCGGCTGGACAACCATGTCGGCGTAGCCGAGCTCCTGCAGCGCCTTTTCCATGACCTTGATGGCCTCGGGCTTGTTGTCTTCGATGCAGATGTAGGCCTTCGGACCGCCGAGCACCTTCTGCATGATGGCGGCGCCGACGAGTATCTCCTTCGGACGCTCCAGCATCAGGCGGTAGTCGCTGGTGAGGAAAGGCTCACACTCGCTGCCGTTGACCAGCAGGGCCTCGGCCTTCGGGCTGCCGGGAGCTGGATTGAGCTTGACATGGGTGGGGAAGGTGGCGCCGCCCAGGCCCACTACGCCGCATGCCTTGATGCGGTCGAGGATGAGCTGGCGGTCTTCGGGAAGAGTGGTGACAAGGATGTCGGAAGTGTCTATTCCGTCCGCCCAGACATCGCCCTCGACATCGATGACTACGTGGGGAACCATGCGTCCCGAAAGGTCGGCACAGGGGGCGATGGCCTTCACCTTGCCGGAGCAGGGAGAATGCACCGCGGCCGATATGAACCCGCCCGGTTCAGCTATGAGCTGGCCGGTCCTGACGCTGTCCCCCACTGCCACGATGGGCTTGGCAGGAGCGCCATGATGCTGTGCCATAGACACAGACATGGTTTGGGGACGAGGCAGGACCGCTGTCGCGTAATCCTATGCGAACTTACTGTCATGCGGCTGG
>JAFZLP010000002.1 GCA_017551405.1 Bacteroidales bacterium | reverse complement strand
AATCCTTCAGCGCCCTGATGGCCTTGGGGCAGAGAATCAGGAGCGTGACGACGTTCACCCAGGCCATGAGTCCGACGCCGATGTCGCCCAGCGTCCACACCACATTCGTTTCGCGTACGGCTCCGAACACTGTCGATGCCAGGATAATGATGCGGAGCGCCCATACGCACATTTTTTCCGCCTTGCTGCCGCCTTTGCCCCGGACGTCGAACATGTACATGATGCTCGACTCGGAATAGAAATAGTACGCCATCACGGTGGTGAAGACGAAGAAGAACAGCGCAATGGTCACGAACTGGTTCCCAAAGCCGCTCATCACGGAATCCAGCGCCGCCTGGGTGTAGCCCACGTAGTTGTCGGCCAGTTCCGGCGCGTTTTCCACAAGTATGTTGCCCGAGGAATCCAGGATGTTGTAGGTGCCGGAGCAGAGTATCATGAGCGCCGTGGCCGTGCAGACCAGGAGGGTGTCGACGTAGACCGAGAAAGACTGGGCAAGCCCCTGCTTGACCGGATGCGGCACGTCGGCGGATGCCGACACGATGGCGCCGCTGCCCTGGCCGGCCTCGTTCGAGAAGATGCCGCGCTTCACGCCCATCATGATGGTGGAACCGAGGATGCCGCCGGCGACGGGCCTGATCCCGAAAGCGTTGGTGACTATGGAGCCGAGCACTGCCGGTACGTCGTGGATGTGCAGGATAATGACCACTATCGAAATGAGCACGTAACCCAGTGCCATGAAGGGAGTTACCACGGAAGCGACTTTGGAGATGCTCTTTATGCCGCCGATGATGACGAGCCCCAGGATGAAGGCGAGGATGAGCCCCGAAATGAGGTGGGAGAGGCCGTACGAATTGCCCAGCGCCGAACTGATGCCGTTGGACTGAACGGTGGTGAGCATGGTGCTGAAGGCCACTACCGCGATTACCGAGAAGAGTATTCCCAGCCACTTGAGCCCCAGGCCGTACTGGATGTAGTTGGACGGGCCGCCTCGGTAACCGGTGGAATGTTTGAATTTGTAGATCTGCGCGAGAGTGGATTCCACGAAAGCCGTGGATGCGCCGAAGAAGGCGATTATCCACATCCAGAACACGGATCCGGGCCCGCCGAGCGCTATTGCGGTCGCAACCCCCACTATATTGCCGGTACCCACGCGCCCCGATAGAGCGACGCAGAACGCCTGGAACGACGATATGCCGTGGGAATCGCGGCTCTTGTCGCGGCGGCTGAACAGCGATTTGAGCATGAGCCCGAAGCGCCTCACCTGGACGAATCCGGTGCGTATCGAAAAGTAGATGCCGGCAAAGATCAGGAGCACCACCAGGGCCGGGCTCCAGACTATGTCGTTAATGGCCGATACTATTTTTGCAAACATATTAGCGTAAAGATAGCAATTTATTCCCTGATGTGAAAATTTGTATTTTTCAAAGGTGATAACTATTTTTATGGAATCAAAGATTATTTGATATGGCGAAGATAGTTACTCGAAACTTCCCGGTTGTGGGATTGGGATGTGCGGCGTGCGTGGCCCGAGTGGAGAATGTGCTCAAGAACCAGAAGGGCGTGAAGAGCTGCTCGGTAAGCCTTGCCGCGAACAGCGCCCAGGTGGAATACGACCCGGCAGAAGTCAAGGCCTCCGGGCTCAAGAAGGCCGTTCAGGACGCCGGATACGACCTCCTGGTGGCGGACGACGACGATGACGATTCCGACGACAGTCTGGAAGAGGAAGCTGAAAAGCTGAGGCGGAAAGAGTATTCCGCACTCCGCACCGACATGGTGCTGGCCATAGTGCTGGCAGCCGCCGTCATGATAATCCAGATGGGGTTCAAGCCCTTCAGGGGGCGGGGGATCCTGTTGCTGGCACTCGCCGCCGTGGTCGTCTTCTGGTGCGGGCGCCGTTTCCACAAGGCTGCGCTCACGCAGATAAAGCATCTTAAGGGCAACATGGACACCCTGGTGAGTCTTTCGACGATCATTTCGTTCCTGTTCAGCTGCTTCAACCTGATATTCCCGTCCGTAATGGGCGCCGACGGCGCTCCGGCCCCGCTGTACTTCGATTCGGCGGCAATGATAACCGCCTTCATCCTGATTGGCCGCGTGCTGGAGGAAAGGGCGAAATACGGCACTACCGACAGCATACGCAGGCTCATGGAGCTGAGGCCGCGCAAAGACAGGTCCGCCCCGGGCGACATCATCAAAATCAAGCCGGGTGCGCGCGTTCCCGTTGACGGAACGGTGGTCGAAGGCTCGTCTTTCGTCGATGAAAGCCTGCTTACCGGAGAGGCTGTCCCGGCGGAGAAATATGCCGGCTGCAAGGTCTTCACTGGCACCATGAATCAGCAGGGGCTGCTAAAGGTCAAAGTGGAAAAAACCGGCGGGGACACCCTCCTGGCCGGCATCATCGCCGCCGTCCGCGACGCCCAGGGCAGCAAGGCCCGCATACAGCGCACGGTGGACAAGGTGGCCGTGGTGTTCGTGCCTGTCATTCTGGGAATCGCCCTCGTCACCTTCTTCTACTGGTGCTTCTTTGCGCCTGAGGGCGGCGGGCTCGGCAGCGCGCTGCTCTACATGGTGAGCGTGCTGGTGATAGCCTGTCCCTGCGCGCTCGGCCTGGCCACTCCCACCGCGATAGTCGCCGGCATAGGCAATGCGGCGGACAAGGGCATACTGGTGAAAGATGCCGACGCGCTGCAGGCCGCCTACAGGATAAAAGCGCTGGTGCTCGACAAGACCGGCACCCTCACGGAAGGCAGGCCGGTGGTGGTCCAGAGCGAATGGTACGCCGAAGGCGCGAAGGGGATACTCCTTGCAATGGAACAGGCGTCTGAGCATCCGCTTGCCTCGGCCATGGCGGAAAGCATGGAAGGCGACGTCAAGCCCCGGGAAATCAGCGACTTCGCCGCAGTCCCCGGAGTCGGCATAGAAGCCAGCTGCCTCGGCACCAGGTATACCGTGTCCAAAACCGCCGTCGAGCAGTGCGAAACGGGCGAAAAATGGGCTGCGGAGGGCTATACCGTATCGTATTTCTGTGACGAGGAGAATGTGCTGGCTGTGTTTGCCATTGCCGACGGGCTGAAGGAGACCACAGCGGCCGCCGTGAGTGAGCTGAAAGACATGGGCATAGGACTGACTATGCTCACCGGGGACAATTCCGCCGCGGCTGCGTTCACTGCGTCCAGGGCCGGAATAGAAACGGTCCGCGCCGGGGTCCTGCCGCTCGAAAAGGCGGAATACGTAAAGGAACTGCAGAAGCAGGGGAAACGCGTGGCGATGGTCGGCGACGGCATCAACGACAGCGCCGCGCTCGCGGTGGCGGATGTCGGAATCGCCATGGGCCGCGGCAGCGACATCGCTATGGATACCGCCATGGTAACGATAGTGTCTTCCGACCTCAAGAAAGTGCCGGAACTCCTGCGGCTCTCGAAGAGGACCTCCAGGATAATCGCGGAGAATCTCTTCTGGGCGTTCATCTACAATGTTCTGGCGATTCCGCTGGCGGCGGGGGTGTTCGGGGTTAGGCTGAACCCCATGATTGCCGCCGCCTGCATGGCCGCCAGTTCCGTTTGTGTTGTATGTAATTCATTGAGACTCAAAAAATAAGCATATGAAAAAACTGTTCGTAATCCTGTCATTTGCGGCCATGGCCTGCCTGGCCGCCTGTACCCCCAGGCCCAACACCCTCACTCCGAGGGAGAAGGCCCAGGGCTGGAAACTCCTTTTCGACGGCAAGACCCTCGACGGCTGGCGCGACTACAACGGCACAGGCATCACCGGCCCCTGGCATGTCAAGGACGGCGCCATCTATGCCGAAGGCAAGGGCAGCGACTCCGACGGCTATATCGTGACCGAGGAGGAATTCGCCGACTTCGACCTCAAATGGGAGTGGAAGATCTCCCGCGGCGGCAACAGCGGCATGCTCTATCACGTAGTGGAGAATCCCGCTTTCGCGGTGCCGTATGTGACCGGCCCCGAGTACCAGCTTATCGATGACGAGAACTTCGCCGAGGTGAACGACGGCTATGTGCTCGAAGACTGGCAGAGGTGCGCCGTGGACTACGCCATGTACGTGCCCGATTTCGACAAGCGCATCCTGCATCCGGCAGGGGAATGGAACGAGTCCGAGATAATCTTCGACAACGGTCACGTGACCTACCTCCTGAACGGCAGGAAGACCGTTGAATTCGACGCCTGGACTCCCGACTGGTATGCCCGCAAGAATTCCGGCAAATGGGAGAACGCTCCCGAGTACGGCCTCGCCCGCAAGGGGCACCTGTGCCTCCAGGACCACGGCTATCCGGCCAGCTTCCGGAACGTGAAGATCCGCCCGCTGCCCTCGCGCGGGGAAGAGAAAGACCTCTTCAACGGCGAAGACCTCACCGGCTGGGAACTTTACGGAACCGACCTCTGGTATGTGAAGGACGGCGAGCTCATCTGCGAGAGCGGCCCCGACAATGAATACGGCTATCTTGCTACTGAAGAGTATTTTGACGACTTCGATCTGACGCTTGAATTCAAGCAGGAGGCGAACGGCAATTCTGGCGTTTTCATCCGCTCGTTCGTGCAGATGCCCGGCCAGAGGGTGAACGGCTGGCAGGTGGAAGTGGCCCCGAAGGGCAACGATACCGGCGGAGTTTACGAGTCATACGGACGCGGCTGGCTCTACCAGATTCCCGACGAGAAGGAAGACATCCTCAAGGAAGGGGACTGGAATACCATGCGCATACTGCTGGTAGGAAACCACCTTCAGACCTGGCTCAACGGCGAGCCCATGACCGACCTGCGCGACGACGCCATCGGCCGTGGGCACGGCCGGATCGCCCTGCAGATCCACGACGGCGGAGGTATCAGGGTCCGCTGGCGCAATCTGCATATCAAGACACTGTAGGGGAGTTCACCCCTACAGTTCCTTGATGCGTACGTTCCTGATTTTCAGGCCTTCTCCGTGGCCGCAGAAGGAAATGTAGCCTTCCTTGTTGAAGAGGCCCGGATGATTGCGGTGGTCGACGGTATAATTGTTCCGTGAACTGCCGTCGGGGGCTACGTTGTGCCCTTTGCAGGCCTTGCGTACGTCTCCGTCCACTATCACTTCCCCGTTCACGGTCACCTTCACGTGGGTGCCGCGGACTATAATCTCTTCAGTTGACCACTCCCCGAGGGGCTTGTGCCTGATGCGCCTGGCCGGGATTACTCCGTAGACCGAGCCGTGGACCTGGTACTCGCGCAGCCCGTCGTACATGGGTGCGTCGTGGTCGAGGATCTGCACCTCGCACATGCCGTCGTAGGCGGCGTCCACGCCCATGGGGGTACGGATTCCGACTCCGTTGTTCACGCCTTCGCGCAGGAAGCAGAACTCGAAGCGGAAGATAAAATCCTTATACTGCTTGTTCGTGTACAGGTTGCCCTCCGAGCCGTAATTGGCTGAGACATAGATGGTCCCGTTCATCGGGACATAGCCCTCCTTGTCTCCCTGCCAGTTATCCAGCGAGGTGCCGTCGAAAAGCATCACGAAGCCTTCCGCCTCTTCTTCAGGGGTGAGGACAGAGATTGGAGAGGGCTCGCGGAGTGAGAGCATCTTGTTGATCTCGTCGACCGCGTAGCCGTCGTCGGCATCGCCTGTCGAATTGAAAACGTCCCTGGCTTTCGAGAGCGTGTTCAGGAGGGTGTTGTAGTCCAGTTCTTCCTTGGTGGAGGAGGCTATGCCCTTTACGACCTCTGCTGCGGTGTAGGCGCATTCGGGAACGTCGAGGTATTTGCCGGCAAGGAGGAAGGATTTGAGGGTGGGCAGCTTGCCCAGTGCCTTCAGGGCCGTATTCTTGAGCTTCGGGGTCTGAGCGAGCTCCAGCGCCTGGGCCAATGCCTTGTAGGCGGCGTCGCTGTCTTTGGAGTAACGTGAGGAAAGGGCAATGAACCTTTCAAGCAGGCTTTCGTTGCCCTTCTCGCCGCCCTTGAGGGCCTTGAGCAGGAGGGGAGCCACGTTATCGCAGTTCATGGTTGCCAGAGCCGCGAGGGCGGAAGCATCGCCCCCGTCCCAGGCGTTCTTAAGGTCTTCCACTGCCGCGGCGGCGTTGGTGGCGGCTATCACCGGATAGAGCCTGTCCGGATTGGCCATGTCCTTCTGGAGGGCCTTCACCGTGGAGTATTTGTCGTCGGGGGAGAGCCTGCGGAGCAGGTTGATCAGTCCGTTTCCGGCTTCCTTCAATTCCGAACCCTTGTCTATCAGGGAGATGAAGGAAGGCGCGTCGGAAACCTCTCCGATGGCCTGGAGTGCCGATATTCCGCAGAGCCTGGCGGCCCTGTCGGGAGAATTGAACAGCGCCGCGGCATAGGGGGCCGCAGCCTTGATCCCCCTTGCAGCCGCAAGGGAGATGAGGTTCAGGTTGCCCTTGTCCGCCTCAAGGGCGGCCATGACGGTCGGGGCGATGTCGCCCTTGTACGACCTGAGGGCGGTAAAGGCGTCCTGATTGCCCTTTGCCAGCAGCCCCACGAGGGAATTGAGGGCCATGCTGCCGCCTATCTTGCCTGCGGCGGATACAGCCGCGCTGCCCAGCTCGCCGCCCTTTCCGACTGATGAAAGGACCATGTCCATGGCGGAGGTCAGGCCCTTGTCGCCGAACCAGTTCACTGCGTCGGTCCTGGCCTCGTCGGAGAGCTTCGGGAAAATCTTCGTGAGGACCTTCGCCACTTCGTCCACTCCGGCCTTTTCGGCCACGAAACCGAGTACCGCATTGCGGAACGGACGGTCTTCATTGGAAAATGCCTTCCCCAGGAATTTGAGGGCCTTTGCGGGCGTGGAGGCCGCGACTATGGTCTGTGCGGCGGCGCACATCTGCCCGGAGTTGCCGGAGGCCAGCATCTTCTTTGCGGCCTTTACGTCGTCTTTGCCGGGAACGGGCTGCTCTTCAGGGACGGGAACGGGGCCGAGAAGACGGGCCTGCTCCTTCATGAACTGGGCGTTGTAAAAGTCGCCCACCTGCATTGAGGCTATGTTGAGGCCTTCGAGGACGGCAGCCCTGTACTGGGAGTTGGCAGGGTCGGACACATAGGCTGTAACGCCTGCAATGGCGTATTCCACGAGGTTGTTGCCTATGCCTGCGACGGGTGCGTGCATCTTGGAGCCCAGCACCAGGATGGATTTGGGTGCGGACATGGCGAGGTCGGCCATGTTCCTGTCGAATGCGGCCTTGTCCTGTGCGGGCATCTGCGCCAGCACGTCGGCCACTATGGTTTCCACCGTGCGGTTCCTGGAGTCCTGGGCAAATGTGAAGGTGCCCTGGAGGAACGCGGCGGCTAATACTATGACTGTCAATGTTCTTTTCATGGCTTGGCGGATTTAAATCATTGATGCCCAGGGGGCTCTCATAGGCTGGTCGATGAGCAGGTTGGCTGCGTCGTCGCCGATGAAACGCTGTTT
>JAFZLP010000126.1 GCA_017551405.1 Bacteroidales bacterium | reverse complement strand
GCCCTGTTCGTTGATTGCCTGCGGAGAATTGGTCGCAGTGAGCCTGTTCGAAGCAGTTTGCTCTTTGCATCCCGTAAGGATGACGGCCAGAAGCACGACAGGCGCGAGTAAAAGCTTTCTGATATTCATATTGCCGATGCGTATTGGTTTACAAACTATACTTCACAAATGTAATAAAGTTTAGTAAATAAACCAAACGCCCGGCGGCTACCTGTCGAAGTACAGCGGGGAATCGAGCACTTTGCTGCAGCCTTTGAAATTGCCGACTATGCGGCGCACGTGCAGCAGGTTTTTCTCGTAATAATCGGGGTCTTCCGGGCTCAGGGAATTCTCTCTGACAATCTTTGAAGAGTGGATGATGCGGCCCGGCCCGGTGCAGAGCGCGACGTGGGTGACGCGCTTTTCCCCGAAGAACAGGAGGTCTCCGGCCTGCATCTCTTCCGGCGGCACCTCGATGCCGCATTTCACCTGCTGCGAGGCATCTCTGGGCAGCTGGATGCCGTTCATGAAATAGCAGAAGCCGGTGAGCCCGCTGCAGTCGAATAGCCCCGAGCTGATGCCGCCCCAGAAATAGGGGCAGCCGAGGAAGAGCCTCGCTGTGGCCAGTATGTCCGCCACGAGGTCTTTGTGCGGACGGGCCATCCATTCCCGGAAATCGGCCACTTCGGCCTCGCGCAACCAGCCTTTGCGGCCGTCTGCCAGCAACACCGAAACCCATTGGTTTTCAGCGTCTCCGCCTTTCATGACGATATTCCCCATGCTGAAGTCGCACAGATGCGCGGCGTCTTCGCGGGGCTCCGAGCAGATGAAGCTGCGCTCGGCCACGCAGATGTAGCGCGGAGCGCTGCGCCAGCCTTCCGGCATCGGCGCGAGGGTGATGTCGTTCACCCAGCCTTCGTAGGGCTCGGGAGTGCGTATCTTCACCCAGTAGCCGGTGGTGTCGAGGACTTGCACCGGGGTGCCCATGCGGCCCTGCGAGACGTTTTCGGAGGTGTAAGAGGGGCTTTCCCTCATGAAGACACAGCTGGTGTTTATCAGCGCCCACTCACCGGGAGGCAGGGGCTGTGCGCGGACGCACGAAGCGAAGGCGAGCAGCGCCAACAGGAGTATAGACTTTTTCATCTCCCACAAATATAGGTAAAATTCGTATATTTGCAGAATATGAAGAAATGTAAGGTCCTCCTCATTGCGGCGCTGGCTGCGCTTGCAGGGTGCAATCTCGTCAACGACCTCGTCCACGACGACCAGGTGGTGGCGAAGGCCTGCGGCGAAAAGCTCTACCTGTCGGTGCTGTCACAATATATCCCGGACGGGCTCACGCCCGAAGACTCCACCCGTCTCGCCCTCCAGTACATCAACTCCTGGGCGAGCGACATCCTGTTCAAGCACACGGCCGAGGCGCAGCTCTCCAAGGAAGACAAAGACGTTTCGAAGGAGCTGGAAGACTACCGAAGGTCGCTGCTCCGCTACCGTTACGAGCAGAGGTACATCCGCGACAGGCTCGACACTGTCATCACCGACGCCCACGTGAACGAGTATTACGAGGCCCATAAGGAGAGTTTCACCCTGAGCCGCCCCATCCTGAAAGTCCGTTTCGTGGACATCATGAAGGACTCCCAGAACCGGGAGGAAATCCTGGGAAAGCTCCCTGCAGAGGGTGGAAACGAGCTTGAAGACCTCGATTCGCTGGTGTACATAGCATCCATCCGCTACATCGACCACTCCGATGTATGGACCGACGCCGGAGCACTCGCGCGCGAGTTCGGCACCGACTATGAAACCATGCTCTCCCACCTGAAGAGCAACTACATTCTCCTCGAGTCCGAAGACAGGGGAGACCTTCGTGCGGCATACGTCTTCCAGATTATCCGCAGCGGAATCGCACCGTTGGAGTACTGCAAGCCTCTCATCAAGGACAATATCCTCAGCGCCCGCAGGCGTGACCTCCTCACCGGTTTGGAACAAGACTTGCTTACTGAAGCACTGAAAAAAAAGGATTTAGTAATCTACGGCGAATGAAAAAGATTCTCACACTGGCAGCCCTGCTTGTGAGCACGGCATTGTGGGGCCAGAGATACGGTAGCGTAGTAGACAAGACCATAGCGGTCGTCGGCAATGAACTCATAACCATCTCGGAGCTGGAACGCGAGGTGCAGATGATGCGTGCCCAGGGCATGTCGTCCGACCAGAATACCCGCTGCTCCCTGCTCGAGAACATGATGCAGTCCAAGCTGTTCCTCATGCAGGCCAGGCTGGACTCGCTCACTGTCAACAATGAAATGGTGAACGCCGAGCTCAACCAGAGGGTAGACGAGATGCGCTACGCTCTGGGAGGCGACGAACAGGCCGAAGCCTACTTCGGAAAGCCGGTCTACAAGCTCCGCCAGGAATGGCAGAAGCAGCTGGAAGAGAACTCACTCATTCAGCAGGAGCAGCAGGAAATCGCCAAGAACATCCCGGAACTCACACCCTACGACGTCAAACGTTTCCTCGACACCGCCGCGGTGGACAACCTGCCCGTAATCCCCATCAAATACCAGATGAGCCAGATTTGCATCTATCCCGACAGGGATGCCGCCAACATGGCCGTCAAGGAGCGTCTGCTAGACATCCGCGAGCGCATCATCAACGGTGAGAAGTTCACCACGCTGGCGCGCCTTTATTCGGAAGACCCCGGCAGCGCACGCAAGGGCGGCGAGCTTGGGATGGCCTCGAGGAGCATCTTCTGGCCGGCGTTCTCCGACGCCGCAATGGCCCTCAAGCCGGGTGCCGTGTCGCAGATAGTGGAGACCCCCGACGGCTTCCACATCATCCAGGTCATAGAAAAGAAGGGGGACAGTTTCAACGCCAGGCACATCCTGCTCAAGCCCCAGTACACTTCGGTAGATCAGGAGAAAGCCTTCCGGAAGCTGGACAGCCTCAAGACCCAGATTGACAGCAACAAGATCTCCTTCGACCTGGCGGCGCGCTTCTATTCGGAAGACCCTGCCACCCGCACCAACGGCGGGCAGATGGCCGATCCCGGCACCGGCAGCTCCTATTTCGAGATCGACCAGATCAAGCCAGAGGACTATCAGGCAGTGAAGAACCTCGAGCCCGGGCAGGTGTCGGTGCCCATCGTTTCCCGCGACAACGAGGGCCGCGACGGCAATCTGGTTTACAAGATAATCCGGCTCGACAAGATTGTGCCTTCGCATACCGCCACGTTCGAGAATGACTACACCGAACTGCTCGGAATTGTGCGCAACTCCAAACAGATGGAGGCCATCAACTCGTTCGTGGAAAAGAAAATAGGCGAAACATACATCATCATCGATCCGCTTTTCGGCGACTGTGACTTCTCCCGCAAAGGATGGGCGCAAAAGGTAAGGAAATAGTTCTTCTGGTCCTTGCCCTTCTGTGTGCAGGCCCAAGTCTTTCTGCCCGTAAAAAAGAGCAGAAAGACAGCCTTGTACGCCTTATAAAGGCTGCCAACGTGCAGCTCCTGAACGAGAACGGCAAGGCGTACCGGCGCAGTCTCGACGCCACCTTCCTGCACAACGGCACATATTTCATCTGCGACACCGCCATCTACAACGTCGAGGAGCGGGTGCTCAATGCCACCGGCAACGTGAAGGTCGTCCAGGACGAGACCATCCTCACCAGCCAAAAGATGGACTATTTCGTGAACGACAACCTGATAGTGTGCCGCGGCGGGGTGGTCCAGCTGGAAGACAGCGACCACAACACCCTCCGCACCTATACCCTCGACTACAACACCCTCGACAGCATAGCCTTCTTCCAGAACGGCGCCTCCATGCGTGACGGCGAGGGGCAGATAATCGAGAGCCGCGAGGGCAAGTACGACGCCCGCAGGAAAGTGTTCTCCTTCAGGCACGACGTGAACATGTTCACCGACTCGGTCTTCATCAAGACCAGCATGCTCGACTACGAATCCCGCCCGAACAGGGCTATCTTCCTGGCATACATAGACTTCTGGAAAGAAGGCAACATGCTCTCCGCCGGCGGCGGCTGGTATGACAGGCCCAGGGAGGTCTTCTTCTTTGAAGGGGACGTGCACGGCACCACCGACGCCCAGGAAGCCTGGTGCGACTCGCTCTTCTACTACCGCCTCACCGAAGACGTGCTCATGCTTGGGCATGCGCAGCTGCAGGATACCACCCGCGAAGTGGCGGCTGTCGGCGGCAGGATCCATTACATCGACTCTCTCTCCCGCATCAAGTTGAGCCGGGAGGCGGCGGTGGCTCTCCGAACCAAGGAGGATGTGCCCATAAGGGACGAAGAAGGGAACAAGGTGGGCTCCAGGGAACGCATCGATACGCTTTATTTCGGCGCGGACACCATCACATATCGTACGATCCCGAAGTGCAACATCCCAGCCAGTGAGATAAATGATGCCAAAACCCGCAAGGACGACATTTATACCGATCCGGTTCAGGAATACCGCCTGAAGGCCCTGGAAGCAGCCAGGAAGGCTGCGGAGGAAGCTAAGAAAAAGATGGAAGGCAATGACCAGAAAACCGGAAGCGCTTCTTCTGGCGAGCCGGCGCCTCCCCCTCCGCCCCCGCCACCACCACCTCCTCCACCCGAGGCTGAAGACAGTCTGGGTGTTCCGGCTGACAGCCTGGCGGCTTCCGCTGGCGTCAAGGAGCCGGCCGATTCAACCAAAATCGGGTTCATGGAGGCGAAGGGCCACGTGAAAGTATACCGCTACGACCTTCAGATGGTCTGTGACTCACTGCGTTACAACGACCTCGACTCCATCGCCCGCTTCTATCGCGACCCGGTCGCGTGGAGCGACGGCAGGCGTCAGTACTCTGCCGACAGCCTTTTCGCCCTCGTGGTGGGGCGCAGCGTGGACAGGGTAAGCCTGCTCAACAACGCCTTCATCATAACGAAGGAGGATTCGCTGCTGTTCGACCAGATAAAAGGCACCGAAGTGATGGCATACTTCGATACCACTGGCACCCTCAAGCGCTTCGACGCCCTCGGAGGCGCGTCCGCCCTCTTCTTCCTTAGGGAAAAGGAGGCCATCGCCACCGTCAACAAGGTGGAGACCAAGATGATGTCGGCGCTGTTCAAAGACGGCGACCTCGACCAGGTGTACTATTTCGACAACCCCAAGAACGACGCGTACCCCATCCCGCAGATGAAAAAGGCGGACAGGTCGCTCAAGGGCTTCAACTGGCAGATAGATATCCAGCCCAAGGGCAAGGGAGACATCACCGACCTCACCGTGAGGCCCTCTGAAAGGGCGGCGTACGAAAGTCGGCCGCGCGCGCAGTTCCGGCAGACCAACATCTTCTTCCCCGGCTACATGAATGACGTCTACCGTTCTCTGGAGGATGCCAGAAGACGCCGGGAAGAGCGCAGGAGGCAGCAGGAGGCCATGAAGGCGATGGAAGAAGCGGCTGCGGCCGAGAGCCTTTCCGCAGCGGTCGATTCCCTCGTGGTACCGGCAGATTCGCTCGCAGCGGCCGTTGACAGCCTTACCGTTCCGCTTGATTCCCTTGCTGTGCCGGCCGACTCGCTCGCCTCATTCGCAGACAGCCTCTCCGTTCCGCTCGATTCCCTCGCGGCCGCATTTGACAGCCTTTATGTGGCTGCGGATTCACTCGCTGCAGGCGCTGACAGCGTCGTGGTGGAAGAACCAGTCTTGGACAAGCGGGCCATTAGGAAAGCTGAATGGGAGCGCAAGAAGGCGGAGAGGGATGCCGAACGCGAGGCCAAGTGGGCCAGGCTCGACTCTCTCGACGCCGCAAAGGCAGCAGTCAAACTGGCTAAAAAGGAAGCCCGCAGAAAGGCGAAGATTGAAAGGAAGCTGAAGCGGATCGAGGCTCAGAACGAGAGAGACAAAAAGAAGCTCGAACGCTATGTGGAGATGTACCGCAGGCGCAAGGCCCGCGAGGATGCCCGCGCCGCCGCAAAGGCGGCAAAGGCCGCTGAAAAGGCCGCCGCTGCTGCAGCAGTTGAGACTCCCCCTGAAGGCACCGGTGAATCCGCCGCCGAAACACCCGAAGATACGACACTAAAAACTATAGATGATGGAAAAGATACTCGACAGGTTCCTCCGCTACGTGAAGGTGGACACCCAGAGCAACGAGGACTCGCAGACTCAGCCCTCGACGAGCAAACAGCTGAACCTCCTGAAACTCCTCTGCAAGGAGCTTAACGACATGGGCGTCGAGGCCACCCTCGACGAATACGGTTACGTGATGGGCCGCATCCCGGCCAATGTGCCCGGCGAGCATCCGGCCATAGGCTTCATAGCCCACGTGGACACCGCTCCCGATGCCTCCGGAGAGAATGTCAAGCCTCAGATAATCAAGAACTACGACGGCTCGGCAATTGAGCTCAAGGGCGTGCCCGGGCTCAAGCTCGACCCCGTGGCTTTCCCGGAACTGCTTGCCCATAAAGGCGAAACCATCATCACCACCGACGGCACCACGCTCCTCGGCGCCGACGACAAGGCGGGCGTCGCGGAAATCATGAACGCGGTGCAGTACATCATGGAGCATCCCGAATTCAAGCATGGCCCCGTCCGCATCGGCTTCACCCCCGATGAGGAAATCGGCCGCGGTGTGGTGAAGTTCGACGTGGCCCGTTTCGGGGCCGACTACGGCTACACCATGGACGGCGGTGAAGTGGGCGAGCTGGAGTTCGAGAACTTCAACGCCGCTTCCGCGAAAATCCACGTCCAGGGCTGCAACGTGCATCCCGGATATGCCAAGGGAAAGATGAAGAACGCCATCCTGATCGGCCAGGAATTCGGCGCCATGCTGCCGGTAATGGCCCGTCCGGAATACACCGAGGGCTACGAGGGCTTCTTCCATCTCATTTCCTTCAAGGGTAGCGTAGAGGAGGCTGACTTCACCTACATCATCCGCGACCACGACCGCGCCAAGTTCGAGGCCCGCAAGGAAATGATGCAGAAGGTTGCCGATTTCGTGAATTCAAAATACGGCGAAGGCACGGTGACGCTGGTGCTCAAGGACCAGTACTACAACATGCGTGAGCAGGTCGAGCCCCACTACCATATCATCGAAAAGGCAGTGAAGGCCATGGAGATGGCGGGTATCAAGGCAAAGATCCAGCCTATCCGCGGCGGCACCGACGGCGCCAACCTGAGCTTCCGCGGGCTCCCGTGCCCGAACATCTTCGCCGGCGGACTGAACTTCCACGGCAAGTTCGAGTGGGTGCCCCTCGAGAGCATCGAAAAGGCAAGTCAGGTTGTCCTGAACATCATTACGCTTTTCGCGTAGTGTCTTTCTTCATAATAGCCCAGATCATAAAGGCTACGAGCAGCAGATAGGGAACTATCGCTAACTTCTCGGCACCTGATGCGAGCGCACCGGGTGCTACTGTGTTCCATGCCTTCATGAACCAGTCCACTTTCGCGAACTTCAGGATTGCGGAAACCACTCCCATGAGCGCGCCGCCGGCGATGAAGCCGCTGGCGATGAGCGTGCCCTTGTCGGAGCGTGCGGTGTTGAGTTCCTTATCTTTGCTGCGGCTGCCCACATACCAGGCGATGGCGCCTCCGACGAGGAGGGGCAGGTTGAGGTCGATGGGGATGAACATGCCGAGGCAGAACGGCAGGGCGGGCACCTTGATCAGCGTGAGCAGCAGCGCGATTACCGCGCCGAGGCCGTAGAGGAGCCACGGGGCGCTTCCGCCGTTCATCATGGGCTGGATCACAGCCGCCATGGCGTTGGCCTGCGGTGCCACAAGGGCGTTCTCGCCGGTGAAGCCGTAGGTCTTGTTGAGGATGAGCATCACGCCGCAGACAGTGGCCGCCGCCACGATGGTGCCCACGAACTTCCAGGCTTCCTGCCTGGCAGGGGTGGTGCCTGTCCAGTAACCGATTTTGAGGTCGGTGATGAAGCCGCCGGCCATTGAAAGGGCGGTGCATACCACGCCGCCGATGACCAGCGCCGCAACCATGCCGGTATCTCCCTTCAGGCCCACGGCTACAAGCACCAAAGCGGTGATTATCAGCGTCATGATGGTCATGCCGCTGACAGGGTTGGTGCCTACTATGGCGATTGCGTTGGCCGCCACGGTGGTGAAAAGGAAGGCGATAACGGCGACTATCAGCATGCCGATGAGCGCCTGCCAGATATTGTTCACCACTCCGCCAAAGGCGAAGAAAGCGAAGACGGTGAGCAGCGCCACGGCGATTCCGAGCACCACGGTGCGCATCTTCAGATCCTTCTCGGTGCGTTCGGGCTCCTTCACGACGCCTCCCTTCTTGCTGAATTCCTTGCCGGCAAGGCCTACCGCCGACTTGATGACGCCGGCGTTCTTGATGATGCTCACTATGCCGGCCATGGCGATGCCGCCTATACCTATACTACGCGCGTACGTGCGGAAGATCTCGTCGGCGCTCATGCCGGCAATCAGGTCGTGGGTGGCGCCGGGTCCGAGCAGGTCTATCACCGGACCTCCGGCGAGGAGGTTGATGAGCGGGATGATGCCCAGCCACACCAGCAGGCTGCCGAGGCAGATGATGAACGAGTATTTGAGGCCGATGATGTATCCGAGGCCGAGTACCGCAGCGCCGGTGTTGAGCTTAAGCACCACTTTTGCCTTGTCGGCGACGGCATGGCCTATGCTCGTAAAGGCGGTGCTGATGGTTTCCGCCCAGGTGCCGAAGGTGGCTATGCAGAAGTCGTACAGGCCGCCGATGAGGCCGCTGATCGCCAGGATCCTGGCGCTCTTGCCCCCGCCCTCGCCGCTGACGAGCACCTGCGTGGTGGCAGTGGCCTCAGGGAAGGGATACTGGCCGTGCATCTCCGCGACGAAGTATTTGCGGAAGGGGATGAGGAACAGGATGCCCAGCACGCCGCCGAGCAGGCTGCTCAGGAACATCTGCATGAAGTTCACCGGCACCCCGAGGATGTAAATGGCGGGGAGCGTGAAGATGGCGCCGGCCACCACCACGCCGCTGCAGGCGCCTATGCTCTGGATGATGACGTTCTGCCCGAGGGCGTTCTTCTTGCCCAGGGCGCCGCTGATGCCGACCGCGAGGATGGCGATGGGGATGGCGGCTTCGAACACCTGGCCCACCTTGAGGCCGAGATAGGCCGCCGCAGCGCTGAAGAGGACGGTCATGATGAGGCCGACCGTGACGCTGTAGGGCGTGACTTCCAATGGGTTGGATTTGGGATCCAGCAGGGGCTGGTACTTCTCGCCTTCCTTGAGTGGGCGGTG
>JAFZLP010000125.1 GCA_017551405.1 Bacteroidales bacterium | reverse complement strand
GTCATGGATTTCGCCTTCGGCGTGGTGTCGATGGTGGCCATGACCCCGCTCATCACTATCCAGTGCCTTGGGTTCAAGTCGGTCATGGCAGTGCGCCGCCGCGACAACAGGGCCATGCAGCGCATCCTCGCGGCCGCAGACGACCAGATAATCTATTTCGAATAGTATGGAAGCGACAAGGAATATAGCCCCGATGAAACTGGAAGTGCTGGTGGCCATAGTCCATAAAGAGAAGGCCGCCTACTATGCCAGCCTCATCCAATCCTGCCAGGCAAACATTCGCCTGACCATGCCGGCGAAGGGCACGACGCATCTCATCCTGGACTATCTGGGCCTTACCGAAAGGCCCAAGACGCTGATAACCAGCGTTGTCCGGACCGACCAGGCGGACGCCCTCATCTCCCTGCTCGACGAGACCTTCAAGAAAGGGAAGGATTACAAGGGGATAGCATTTACCGTACCCATGACCAGCGTGATCGGCACCCTGGCCTATGGTTTTTTAAGCAACGACAAGAGAACCGTCAAGGAGGAATCTTAATATGGCAGAAAACAAGTTTGAACTCGTGGTCTGCATAGTCAACGCAGGTTATTCGCAGATCGTCATGGAAGCCGCCAGGAATGCCGGCGCCAAGGGAGGCACCATCGTGCACGCCCGCGGCAGCGCCAATCCCGAAGCCGAGGAATTCTTCAACATCAACGTCCAGCCGGAAAAGGAAATGCTCCTCCTTCTGGTCCCCGGCAAAATCAAGGACGACATTCTCCGGGCCGTGTACCAGGTGAGCGGCACCGGAACGGATGCGGCGGGCATAACCTTCTCGCTCCCTGTCTCCCGTACAACCACAATCAAGGAATAAAACAAACAGAGATATGTATCGTGATCACACTTGCGGAGAACTCCGCATTTCGGACGCAGGAAAGACCGTCACCCTCGCAGGCTGGGTTCAGCGCTCGCGTAAATTAGGCGGCATGACATTCATAGACCTCAGGGACCGCTACGGCATTACCCAGCTTGTCGTCGAGGCCGACGCCCCCGCACAGCTCGTGGAAAAAGTATCCGCCCTTGGCAGGGAATTCGTCATCCAGGCCACCGGCGAGGTAATCGAGCGTTCCAGCAAGAATCCGAAGATGCCTACCGGCGACATCGAAATCCGCCTGAGCGAGGTGAATGTCCTCAACGAGAGCCTCACACCCCCCTTCACCATCGAAGACAACACCGACGGCGGCGAGGACATCCGCGCCAAATACCGCTATCTCGACCTCCGGAGGAATCCCCTTCAGAAGGCCCTGCAGCTCCGCCACAGGATTTGCCACGAGGTGCGCGGATATCTCGATTCCAAGAACTTCCTTGAAATCGAGACTCCTTTCCTGATCAACTCCACGCCCGAGGGCGCACGCGACTTCGTGGTGCCTTCCCGCATGAATCCCGGCACCTTCTACGCCCTTCCGCAGAGCCCCCAGACGCTCAAGCAGAGCCTGATGGTAGCCGGAATGGACCGCTACTTCCAGATTGTGAAGTGCTTCCGCGACGAAGACCTCCGCGCCGACCGCCAGCCCGAATTCACCCAGATCGACTGCGAAATGAGCTTCGTGGAGCAGGAGGATGTGCTGAACATGTTCGAAGGCATGATGAGGCACCTGTTCAAGACCGTGCTCGGAATCGACATTCCCAACCCCATTCCCCGCATGACCTGGTTCGACGGCATGGACAAATACGGTTCCGACAAGCCCGACATCCGCTACGGCATGCTCCTGCACGAGATTACCGCTCAGGCCCAGGGCCACGGTTTCTCCGTGTTCGACAGCGTGCCTTATGTGGGCGCCATCGCAGTGAGCGGCGCGGCGGACTATTCCCGCAAGCAGACAGACGAGCTCACCGAATGGGTGAAGCGCCCGCAGGTCGGAGCCAAGGGCCTGGTATACATCAAGCTGAATGAAGACGGCAGCATCAAGAGCTCGGTCGACAAATTCTTCAGCCCCGAAGAGCTGCAGAAAATCGCGGAGGCCACCGAGGCCGTCAAGGGCGACCTCATCCTCATTCTCTGCGGCGAAAAACGCAAGACCCAGACCCAGCTCGGCCAGCTCCGAATCGAGCTCGGCAACCGCATGGGGCTCCGCAAGCCGGACGTGTTCGCGCCCATGTGGCTCACCGACTTCCCGCTCTTCGAGTGGAACGAGGAGGAGAACAAGTGGGACGCCCTGCACCACCCGTTCACGGCACCCAAGCCCGAGCATCTGCAGTATTATTATTCCGACAAGCCCGAGGATATCCTCAAGGTGTGCGCCAACGCCTACGATTTCGTGCTGAACGGCACCGAACTGGGCGGCGGCTCCATCCGTATCCACAACCCCAAGGACCAGGAGCGCATGTTCGAGATCATCGGCATAGGGCATGAAGAAGCCCAGCGCAAGTTCGGGTTCCTCATCAACGCGTTCAAGTACGGTGCACCTCCCCACGGAGGCCTCGCCTTCGGTCTCGACCGCGTCTGCGCCCTCTTCGGCGGCAGCGAGACTATCCGCGACTACATCGCCTTCCCCAAGAACAACCAGGGCAAGGACATCATGCTCGGAGCACCCGGCATATTAGACCAGAAACAGCTCGATGAGCTGTTCCTGGATCTGAGGCCGGTCGAGTAAAACCAGCTGTAAATTAGCAGTTTAAGCCGAACGGTTGCTGTCTTTCACGAGACCTGCGACCTCGGCGCTCCATGCCGAGCTGTCGATCAGCTGTTTGGTGGTGAGATGCAGGCGCCAGCGCCATTTGTTCTTGGCGTCGGCCGGGTCGTTGACGCGCTCGGACTTCGGGTCCTTCGCGCGGAGCTTCTCGTCTATCGACAGCCAGTCCTGGATGGGGAAGATGGCCAGCATGCTCTGCGAGGAGAGGTGATCCCACAGGATGCGGCGGCATTCGGCGCCGGTCTTGTCGTCGGAATCCCAGAGCCTGATGCTGGTCATGTCGTGCGACGAAGTGGCGCAGACGCTCAGGTACGGCCACGGGCCGTTGCCCTTGGGCATGCGGGCCATTTCGAGCGAGAGTATCTTCTGGCTGTCCATCACCTCGGGAACGCAGTCGGGGGTCATGCCCAGGTCTTCGCCGCAGGCGAGCATGCCGGTGGCGCTGAGCAGGTGCGGGAGCTTGCGGACGGCGTTGTAGCGCCAGAAGGCATCGTGCCTGTGATAGAAGAAGTCGGTGTAGAGGGCGTCGAACTTCTCTTTCTGCCAGGGCTCGAGGGCCGAAGTGTCGGGGGTGATGAGCGGATGGAACCAGCCCGGCTTGTGCGGATCTTCAATGAAGAGGCCGATGATGGGAAGGCCCATCGCAGTGATTTCATCGCGCGAGTAGGGGAGAGCCGGGTTGAAGTGGCCCAGGAGGCCGCCGGAGTACTCTACCGGGATTTCCCAGATGCGGAAGAAGCCCAGGATATGGTCGATGCGGAAGGCATCGAAATATTCGGCCATCTTGCGCAGGCGGCGCTTCCACCAGGCGTAGTCGTCCTTGGCCATTTCGTCCCAGTTGTAGGTGGGGAAGCCCCAGTTCTGGCCGTCGGTGCTGAAATAGTCCGGCGGGGCGCCGGTGGAGGAGTCGAGGTTGAAGAGCTTGGGGAACGACCAGGCGTCGACGCTGTCGCGGCCCACGCCGATGGGAAGATCGCCTTTGAGGTAGACGCCCTTCGAGTGGGCATATTTCACCGCGGCGCTCATCTGCTTGTCGAGATGCCACTGGACCCAGCGGTAGAAGTTTTCGTCGGTCTTGTCCCTCTTTGCACAAAATGCAGCATAGGCGTCGAGCCACTCTGCATTATTTGCACAGAACTTCTTAAATGACGCAGACTTGATTTCCTTGGCCCCGACCTCTGCGTATGCCTTGCGGAGATACTGCAGCTTGAGCTTGACCACCCTCGGGTAGTCCACGAACCTTTCGGCGTTGAGCTCTTTCTGGAGGGCCTTGTATTCGGCGTCTTCCTTTACGCCCACGTCGGGCAGATGGATGTAAATGGGGTGAAGGGCGAAGGAGGAAACGGGGTTGTAGGGATACGAATCGCCCCATTCCCCCTTGCGGGTGGTGTCGTTGATGGGCAGGAGCTGGATGACGCTCTGGCCGGTGCGGACGGCCCAGTCGACGAAGGCGGGAATGTCGCAGAACTCGCCTACGCCGAAGTCGTTATCGCCCCTGAGCGAGAACACCGGAACGGCGGTGCCTGCGCCGCGGAAACCGGGCTTGTCGAAGATGGCGGCCGAGTGCTTGCGGGGGAACGGGCAGCCCGGGATGGGGCAGTCGATCCAGAAATCGTGGATCTTGCCGTCCTTGGGGGCTTCGGCAAGATGGTGGTGCTCCCATTCGGTGCGGGCGATGAGGTCGCCCTGATAAAGCACGTAGGTGTAGTCTTTGATAAGGGTTTCGGGGCAGTTGCGGATGCTGACGCTCCAGATGTTTCCGGCGCCCCACGACATGGGATAGACCTTGTCGTTCGAAACGAGGCAGAGCTTCTCGCCCCACCTGGTGTAGTACTCTATGGAGAATTTCAGTGTCATAGTCTGCAGTTGTTCGTGTAAAGATAAGAAAAGTTTCTGTAACTTTGCTATCCGCAAATATGAAGCATGCCGTCAGATATCTGCTT
>JAFZLP010000124.1 GCA_017551405.1 Bacteroidales bacterium | reverse complement strand
GGCCGGGATCGGCGGCCTCTTCTGCCGGTTTGGCCGGCGCCTTTCTGCATCCCCAGGCAAACTTGTAGTGCAGCGCGTCGAACTTGCAGGCCTCGAGGCAGTTGAAGCAGTCGACGCAGCGGCTGTAGTCGACGCTGTGGCCGGAGATGTCGATGCACGACGCCTTGCAGCCGCGTTCGCAGAGTTTGCAGTCCTTGCACTTGCCGGCGTCGATGACGGGCCTGAACATGGCGAAACGGGAGATGAAACTCAGGGTGGTGCCGACCGGGCAGACCGTATTGCAGTAAGTACGGCCGTTCTTCCATGCCAGCACAATCAGCAGCACGAAAGTCACGGCGGCAACGATGAACGTGGGCAGGCTCTTGAGCCAAACCGATTTCTCGTAGAAGGCATAGCTGCCGGCCCTCTCACTGAGCAGCGCGAACAGGTTGTTGCCCCAGCGGTAAAGCGGCTGGAACAGATTAGTTACGATACGGCCATAGGCGCTGTAGGGGGCGAGCAACGAGACGAATGCGCTCACTCCGGCGACCAGGGCGGCCACGAAGAGCACCCATACGCCGTACCGGAGCCATTTGACCTCCTTGGATGGGGTAAAGCGAAGACGCGCACGACCCTTGTTCCTGAGGCCGCTCAGCCACGAAACCACGTCCTGGAAGATTCCGAGCGGACAGATGACGGAGCAGTAAACGCGCCCGAACACAAGTGTTATGAGTACAAGGGCCACGATCACCGCCAGGTTCAGCGCGAGGATTGCGGGCAGAAGCTGGATCTTGGCGAGCCAGCCCAGCCAGCGATGCAGGATCCCCGTAAAGTCGAGGAACAGGAGAGTAACGGCGAGCAGCACCACCGCTCCCAGCACTCTGCGTAATTTGGGCAGGAATTTCACGGTATAAAATTATTTTTCCTCCAGGACCGAGCCATGGGCCGATTTGGCCACGGCTTCCTTCCAGAAGTCGGTATATCCGGGTTGGGTGAGCCCCTCCGGGGTGCCGGAGTGGTATTTGCTGTGCTTGAAGGAGCCGTCCTCGTTCTGGGCCTTCACGTTGCCGTCGATGAACTTCACCAGCAACAGTTCCTCGAGCTTTTTCCAGACTTCGAACTGGTCCATGGCGGTGCCCACGGTGTATTCGGTCATGAGTTTGCGGGCCTTCCTCACTCTTCCTTTCTGGATGAGCTTCGCGAGTTTGCCGTCCAGTTCGGGCACCTTCGTGAACATCTGCTCCTGCTCGAAGGTGTCGGCGGCGCAGCGTGCGAGGGGAGCCATGTAATTGTACATCTTGTAGCAGGCGTTGGCCACGCGGTTGCACATCCAGAACTGCGAGGTCGGCGAATAGTGGAGGATGTCGCCGTTGCCTTCGCGAAGGCATTCCGGCACGGCCTTGGTGCTGGCGTAAATAGGTGTAAGATATGAAGTTGCGGCATCGTCACAACCGAACCAGATGAGGGCTCCCACCTCGTCGGGGAGATTCGGACGCGCCTGCGCCACGAACCAGAAACCGGTCTGCTGGGTGGCTATGGCCCTTTCGTTCACGTAGGATTTGCCTTCCCACTTGAAGCCCATCGGGCGCCAGCGGTACGGAAGGGCGTTTCCGCCCGCGCCGATATCGGTTGTCATGTCCATCGGGGTGCCTTCGAAGTGGTCGCGCATCACGTCGGCGACGTCCTTCGGGGTAATCTTGTGGTCGGGCTTGATCCAGAGGGGAAGTTCGCCGGCCAGGTCGTAGCCCATCGCATAATTGAGATAGCTGTCGGCGTCGAATGCGCTGCCTCCGAGCAGGCGGAACATGCTCCAGACGCGGGCGTCGCAGCCGCGGACGGTGCCGAAGTCGAGCGGGCAGTATGCCTCGCGGAAGGAGAATTCCTCGTCGCTGCCGCTGAAGTAGCCCTTCTCGCGGGCGAAGGAGATCACGTCGGGAGCGTAGAGGGTGTTGGGATCATCCAGCGGGAAGCGGGTGATGCGGGCCTGGTTGGCATGCCCTGAGATATATCCGTCGGGGATGCGGCGGGCCACCCAAACCAGCCCCTTGTTGTCGGAGCCCTTGCCGATGAGGTCCATTATCCAGGCCTCCTCCTTGTCGGCGATGCTGAAGGTCTCGCCCTCCGAAGCATAGCCGTATTCATTTGCAAGAGAGACGATTATCTCTATGGCTTCGCGCGCGGTGCGGGCCCTTTCGAGCGCCACGTAGATGAGCGTGCCGTAATCCATGACGGCGGTCGTATCCATGAGCTCAAGCCGCCCGCCCCAGGTGGTTTCGCCTATGATTACCTGGTTGACGTTGATGTTGCCCACCCTCTGGTAGGTTACGGGAGCCTGGGGGATGGCCCCGAGGGGACGGTAGGTGTCCCACTCGATTATCTGCCTCATGGCACCGGCTTTCCAGTGCCGCCCTGGCAGGAAATACAGCTCGCCGAAGAGCATGTGGGAGTCGGCGGCATAGGAGACCATGGAACTGCCGTCAGCACTGGCCCCGGGGGTGACTATGACGTTGGTACAGGCCCTCGAGCGGTCGCAGACGAGCATCGCCGCTGCGGTCAGGGCCAGGCAAATCAATAATCTTGTCTTCATCTGAACAATAATTTGGATTCTGACAAATGTAACGAAAAAACGGGCGAAATGCAATCTTATAAAATAATTGCGTAAATTTGCGGTCTATGAGATTCAAAGCCATACTCACCGTACTGCTGGCACTGGCGGCTTTCTCTGCCGCGGCACAGGAACAGCTCACGCCCGAACAGCGCGAGAAGCAGCTGTACGAGAACATCCAGAAACAGGTGGACGACCTCACGCTGTCGCTCAAGCTCGAAGACTGGCAGGTCTTCTATCTCGACTCCATCCTGGTGAACAACTTCACCGCCATGTCGGCCGAGTTCGAAGAAATGTCAAAGAACAGGGTGTCGAGCCAGGACCTCTACATCTACATCCAGGACAAATGGATGGACGAGACCTACAATGCCATCCACAAGATTCTGGACGACAACCAGTGGCAGAAATATCTCAAACAGGGGGCCGCGAAGGCCAAGAAGGCACGTGACAAACGTGCGGAAAAAAGGGAAAATCAGAAATGACGAACGAACAGATCCAACAGGTCATCGACGAGCTCAAGGCTCTCAATGCCAAGACAGCCAAGGAAGTAGAAGAAGCGAGGATACGTTTTCTCGGAAAGAAGGGCTCCATCACCGCCCTCTTCGAGGAGTTCCGCACCATCGCCCCCGAGTACAAGAAGCTTTATGGCAAGGCGCTCAACGTGCTCAAGCAGGACGCTATAGCCAAGATAGAAGAGCTCCGCGAGGCCGCCGAGCAGGACATCGCCTCGGGCCGCGCCGCAGAGGACATGTCGCTCCCCGGCAGCGGGTATGAACTGGGCTCCAGGCATCCCGTCTCGATTGTCCGCCAGGAAATAGTGGACATCTTCCGCAAGTTCGGTTACGATGTGGCCGAAGGTCCCGAAATCGAAGACGACTGGCACGTGTTCGAGGCCCTCAACTTCCCGCCGAACCACCCTGCCAGGGACATGCAGGACACGTTCTTCGTCAGCACCGGACATAAGAACCCGCTCCTCCTCCGCACCCACACCTCGAGCGTGCAGGTCCGCGCCATGGAAAAGCTCAAGCTGCCCATCCGCGTCATATGCCCCGGCCGAGTGTTCCGCAACGAGGCCATTTCGGCCCGCGCCCACTGCATCTTCCATCAGGTGGAAGGCCTCTATATCGACGAGAACGTCACCTTCGCAGACCTCAAGCAGGCCATCCTGCTCTTCGTCCGCGAAATGTTCGGGCAGGACGCCAAGATCCGCATGCGCCCGTCTTACTTCCCCTTCACCGAGCCCTCGAGCGAGGTGGACGTGAGCTGCAACATCTGCCACGGCAAGGGTTGCAACATCTGCAAGGGCACCGGCTGGCTGGAGATCATGGGCTGTGGCATGGTAGATCCCAACGTACTGGAAGCCAACGGTATAGACAGCAAGAAATACAGCGGTTTCGCCTTCGGAATGGGCATCGAGCGCATAGCCATGCTCAAGTGGCAGGTGAACGACCTGCGCCATTATTTCGAGAACGATCTCCGCTTCCTCCACGAATTCGACAGCGCACTGGAAGTATAGGGCAAAGTAACTTTTTTGAAAAATTTTTTGCGCTTTCAAAAAATCGCCTTATATTTGCAGTCCCGACGCGGAAATAGCTCAGTTGGTAGAGCGCGACCTTGCCAAGGTCGAGGTCGCGGGTCCGAATCCCGTTTTCCGCTCAAAAAGAAAGAAGCCTGGTGCTAACGCACCGGGCTTTTTTGGTACCCCGCCGTCAAAAGCTTGCTTTTATAAAGGCGGGCGTACCGAAAAAGCCCACGCAGCGCAGCTGCGAGGCTTCTTTCCTTTTGCCACCCCCTCCCCAGGGATAGCGCAAGCAGCTTCAGCTGCGCAGCGGAATCCCGATTTCTATTGAAACTCCAGCCCTTTTACCACCATCCCGATGTTAACCGGGCAGTGTTCCATCTTCCCCAGAGCGACCTTCCGGGTATAACTGCTCTTGAAATAGAGGATGGTTGCGAGGCGCATCTGCGACCAGTCCCGCTCGGACTCCGGCGTCTGCAGGTACTCTTCCAGCGCCTTTTCGTTGCAGTCCACTATCTGAAAGGAAATGAAGTACCTGCCGGGCTCCAGAAGGATGATTTCCTCCGGTTTTATATTGAACTCCTGCGCCGTCTCCGATTCGGGCACATTCACATAGATGGGCCGCTGGAGCATACTCACGAACTCCTCCTTCCCTTCTATCCGGTAGATATTCACGGAAACCACGCAGTCCGGAACCGAATTCTGCCAGATCCCGAACTGGATCTC
>JAFZLP010000123.1 GCA_017551405.1 Bacteroidales bacterium | reverse complement strand
GCTTCCGTTATACGGACTTCCAGGAAACGCCCCACCATGGCCGCGAGATCCGTCCCTGCGGGGCAGGAAACTATTATTTCGCCGTCTACTTCGGGGCTTTCGAACTCACTGCGGGCTATCAGTTTTCCGTCCATCACGGAGTCTACCAGCACACGGCAGACGCTTCCCACACGGGAGGCATTGAAATCGGCCGAGATGCCCTGCTGGAGCGTCATGAGGGCGTCGTAGCGGCGCTGCTTCTCCTCGTCGCCCACATCGTCTTTCAGATGCTCGGCACCCCAGGTGCCCTCCTCTTCGGAGTATTTGAAAGCGCCGAGGCGTTCGAAGCGGGCCTCCCTTACGAAATCGAGGAGCTCTTCGAATTCGCCCGGGCCCTCCCCCGGATGCCCCACGATGAGCGTTGTCCGCAGCACCACTCCGGGCACCTCACTGCGCAGCCTTTTAATGAGAGCCCGCGTCCAGGCGCCGTCCACGTTGCGGTGCATGCAGGAAAGCACTTTGTCGGAGATATGCTGAAGCGGGATGTCCATATAACGGCAGACCTTGGGATTGTCCGCCATCTCCCGGAGGACGTCCTCCGGGAAGCCCTCGGGATAGGAATAGTGGATGCGGATCCACTCTATTTCAGGAATATCCGATAAGGCGCGGAGCACGTCGGCCAGCCTTCTTCGGCCATAGAGGTCGAGCCCGTAATAGGTGGTGTCCTGGGCGATGAGCAGCAGCTCCTTCACTCCCTTCGCGGCCAGGGCGCGCGCCTCTTCCACTATCTTTTCGATCGGGACCGAGCGGTGCGCGCCGCGGATATGCGGAATGGCGCAGTAGGAACAGCGGCGGTCGCAGCCTTCGGATATCTTCAGATATGCGCAGGCCCTGCCGTCGGAAGGCAGGTATCTGGCGGTACGGAGCGCCTCCGAAGGCACGGCGCCGAGGGCCCTCACTACCGGATCGAGGTCGCGGGCCCCGAACCATCCGTCCACTTCCGGCACCAGTCCGGGCAGTTCAGAGGAGTAGCGCTGTGACAGGCAGCCGAATGCGAAGAGATGCCCCGCCTCGCCGGAACGGCGTCTTTCGGCCTGTTCCAGCAGCACGTTCACGCTCTCTTCCTTGGCGTCGCCGATGAAGCCGCAGGTGTTTACGAGCACGTAATCCACAGGCCCGTCCCAGTCTTCCGGCAGCACCACATACCGGTCCCCGGGCAGCTGCGCAAGCAGATGCTCGGTGTCTACGGTATTCTTGGAACAACCGAGGGTGAGGACGTGTACGCTAGTCATCCCTATTCGGCCTTGGGAGCTTCTTCCGCGGCATTCTCCTCCTCTTCCACGAAGTCGAGGGAGGCATGCTTAACTATTTCCCTGTACCAGTCGAGGACCTTGCGCATGTGGGAGACATAGAATCGGTCGGCGTCGTAGTCGGGAACGGCTTTCTTGAAGAGAGCCTTCACCGCGGCGTCGTCACCCTTTGCTGCAGGGGCTTCTTTGCCTGCAAGGGCCTTGTCGATGGCGAGGAACACTTCCTTCAGCTTAAGCTCACCCTCGGAGGTGTAGATGGCTATGTCGGAGAGGGTGGTAACACGGCTGCGGGAATCGAAAACGGTGCGATGACCGTCCGCAAGTGCCTCTGCGATTACGGAATTGTTGCGGGACAGGGCCAGGAAACGGAAGAGGCCGTGCTGACCCGCTACGGAAATGATTTTACTGAGATCTGTTTTCATGGTATCGTTCAATATTTTGTCTATTTTCCTGTGAAGTTCTTCAATTGTCGAATCATTCTCTATTATGACATCTGCGCGGGAACGGTCGGCCGGAGCCTGGGAGGCGGCGCGTTCGGCCACCTTGGGATTCCTCTCCATGCGCTGCTGAAGCGGCGCTTCGACCAGCCACACCTTGCCGTACACATCGTTGAAAGCCGGTTTTTCAAGGGCAATCGCCGACTCTATGAACGCCTGCGGCGCGTCCTGGGCAGCCACCCATCCGTTCATGTCGGCAAGCAGATGGGGATACACCAGAGCCTCGAGCCTTTCGCGCTTAGCGCGGTCGGAGAAGATGACCCCCAGCCCCGACAGGGGCACGCCCAGCGCCTTTTCCACGCTTTCCGCAAGCCCGGGCACTTCAGTATAGAGTGCCTTGGCGCGGCAGTCGCTGTCGTACACGGGAAAGCCCTTCGAGCGGAGGTATTTGCTGACTTCGGTCTTGCCGCTGCCTATGGCCCCGGTTATGAGTATGGGCTTGTCCATGTCTTACAGCCTTTCAACGCAATCTACGACCTCCGGGCTCACTGTGCAGCTGATCACTCCGTTCGGAAGGGCGTCGTGGCGCACCACGCAGCGTCCGTTGATGCTGCCCGTGAATTCCTCGTAGTCGACATAGCAGCCTACCACGCCGGTGGGATCGTTCACAAGCGGGAAGACGCAGCGGTACGAGACGTTCGCCACAGAAGGGAACACGCTGAGAGTCACCCCGGCGGGAACGTTGCGGACCGTTATCGGGAGAGTGGTCTTCATCTCCACGAACCTCGTGACCTCGAGGGAATACTCCACCTTGTCGACCGAAAGCCTAACGCCCGACGGAACGTCAAGCCTGGCCTCTCCGTGCATGTTGCTGCGGATGTCGCTGAGGGAAATGGTGGAAGTGTAGATTTCGTTCACCCTGGCCAGGATTTCGGCGGGGCCGTACACCGTGACGGAATCGGGAGAAACCGCAAGCGGCGAGCGCTGCATGTACTGGGAGTGGAATCCGAGCAGGTTCACCGGCCTTACCGGAACCCGCTTGTTGGTCTCGGAGATGAAACGGAAGGAGGCCCTGTCGAACAGGAAGGCCTCCACCTTCACGCCGTCGCCGTAGATTTCCGGCCCGTAGCGCAGGAGCTGGGATGCCGATATGCTGTAGTAATCCCCCTCCCTGTGAACCATGTCTTCTTCGGAGAAGCGCACCACCCGCACTCCCCTCCTCAGGGAGATGCCCATGAGCCTGAATCCGGACGCGGTGCAGCGCGCAGCCATGATGACCGCGTCGCTGGAGCGCGCGGCCCTGCCCTCGATGTTGCTCTCTGCCATGACCTCCACGCTCACTATGTCGGTATGGGACTGTGAGAGGTTGTAGGTCAGCCAGATAGCCAGGGAAAGCAGGAGGCACAGAAGAAAGGCGGTCCACTTCTTCATGGCTGCCCGGGACTAGTACTTCTCCTGTTTTTTCACGGTATTGTCGTTGCCCTGGCCGTTCTGGATGGAAGACTCGGAGTAGTCGCGCTGGATGGAGTTCTTGTCTACGCGGAGCTTCACCTCGCCGTCCACCTTGATGAGGACGGTCCTGTCCTGGATTTCCAGGATGGTTCCGTAGATACCTCCGGCGGTGACGACCTTGTCGCCCTTCTTGAGGGAGTTGCGGAAATTCTCGAGTTCCTTCTGCTGCTTGCGCTGCGGACGGATCATGAAGAGCCACATTACGACGAACATGAGGATTATCATGACCCAGAAACCGAGGCCGCCGCCTGCGGGCTGACCTGCAGCGGAAGCCGCGCCGCCCTGGGCTTGGAGAATGATGTAAAGTAAATTCATGGTTATTTGGAATTGATTAATTTATCGAGTATTCCGTTCACGAAGGAACGGCTTTCGGGCGTGGAGTAGTATTTGGAGATTTCCACGTATTCGTTGATGATGATGCCCGATGCAAGCTCGGGGAACGCGGCCTTTTCGGCCAGGCCCGAGATGATGAGGGCGAGGTCGGTCGAGCAGATGCGGCTGTGGTCCCACTTGGGGGTGATTTCCGAAATGCGCTGCACGAATTCGTCGTAATGGGCGAAGGCGGCGCGGACCACCTTGACCACGAAGGCCTTGTCGCTCTCGCCTTTGTCGGAAAGATCGCTCATATACAGCGGAAGCAGGTTCCAGGGCTTGCCCTTGCCGAGCTCGTCCATGGTGCGGCAGCACCAGATGAGGGCGTAGGAAAGGTCGTCGTTCCACCACATGCCCAGGTCTTCGAGGATTTCCTCCAGCTCCGCGTTGTCTTCGAACTCGTTTTCGAAGATGGCCGACCAGAGGGCGGCGTCTTCCTTAAGACTGCTCTCGCCGGATTCCATATAGCGGAGGTAGTAGTCACGGGTACGGAGATTCTCGTACAGATGCCTCAGGAACACGTCGAACTGCTCCCACGACAGTTTGCGGCGCGAAACCGCCTTGCTGAAATCGGGATCGTCTGCAAGCAGCGGAGCGATGCGGTTCGATACGAACTTCATGTTGGGATTACGTTCCTCGTCGCTGGGGTTGAACTTGCTCCTGGCGGCCTCGATACGCCTTCCGGCCTCTTCGGTGAGGGCCGAAACGACAGCGAGGAGAAAGAGCCAAAGGGTTCTGGTGGCCTCACAGGAAAGCTCCAGCTGGGCTTCACCTTCCCCGACGGTCATGGATGGGTTTTCCGTACGGGAATAAATGACCTTGAACGCCTTGATTCGCAGAATTCTACGGTTGAGCATCTTTTTTGGGACAATATTTACGCAAATATAGCACTTAGTCGGAAAAAAAAACTAAATTTGCCTAAATAAACTTTTAATTTTTGATTTATGTACAACAGAGAAGACAGAGAACAGGTCAATTATTCGGACCGGAATTCTGAGGACGTCTATTCCAAACCTGTGCGGGCCGGAAAGCGTACATATTTTTTCGACGTAAAGTCCACCAGGGGCAACAACGACTTCTACCTCACCATCACCGAGAGCAAGCGCCGCAACAACCAGGACGGCTCCTTCACGTTCGACAAACACAAGATTTTTCTCTATAAAGAAGACTTCGAAAAGTTCAAGGAAGGGCTCGACGAGGTAATCGAATACATCCGCGTACAATGCTTCGGCGGCGAAATCCCCACCAGGCCCGAAGAAGAGTTTGAAGAAGAAGGCGGCAAGAAGTTCTCGGGCGGCGAGTTCGAAGACCTTTAGCCTCCTTCCGTATGGCGTCCATTCTGCTCAAGAACATAACTGTTGACGACGATCGCAAAGACGTCTTCATAGACAAGGGCAGGATAGTCCTCATCCGCCCCGCCGGCTCATGTGTCGACTGGGACATCGCAGGCAACTGCGAGGTGATGGACTGCACCGACAAGGTCGCCATTCCGGGTTTCATAAACATGCATACCCACGCCGGCATGGCCCTCATGCGCGGCATCGGGGAAGACATGGTGTTCCAGGACTGGATCCAGAAAATCTGGAAGATAGAAAGCGGCTTCGACCACGACTACGTCTACTGGGCCGCCAAAGTCGCCTGCATCGAGATGATCCGCACCGGCACCACCACCTTCAACGACCAGTACTGGTTCTTCCAGGCCTGCCAGAAAGCGGCGTCCGAAATGGGCATCCGCCCGGCCGTGGGCTATGACATCATAGACCATAACGACCCCGAAGAGGCCAGGCGCCAGATGGACCAGTGCCAGAAGAAATACGACGAGGTGCAGGACCTCTGGAACAAGGAGGGCGCCATCTACGAACTGGCTTTCCACGCCATCTACTCCGTGAGCGAGCCCATGATGATGTGGGCCGCCGATTTCGCGCGCAAACACGACATCCCGCTCCACATCCACCTCAGCGAGACGCTCAAGGAGGTGGAGGACTGCAAGGCGGCGCACGGCGGGCTCACCCCAGTGGAATACCTCGAAAGCATAGGTGTGCTGGGGCCCAACCTGCTTGCAGCCCACTGCCTGTGGCTCAGCCCGCACGACATCGAGCTCCTCGCCAAATACGGGGTGCACTGCATCCATAACATCAACTCCAACACCAAGCTGTCGTCGGGCTACAAGTTCCTCTACAACGAGCTGCGCGACGCCGGCGTCAACATCTGCATCGGCACCGACGGCTGCGCATCCTCCAACAACCTGGACATCCTGGAGGCCATGAAGACCTCCGCCCTGTTCCAGAAGGCATGGAGGAACGACCCGAAGGCCCTCCCGCTGAACGAGCTCCTGGACATGGCCACCGTAAACGGTGCCAAGGCCCTCAGGCTCGACTCCGGAAGGCTCCAGGAAGGCTGCCTGGCAGACATTTCAATAGTGGAGACCGACTCCTCGTACTTCCTCTCCCCCGGCCCGTTCCTGGCCAACCTCGTTTATTCCGCGCATTCCGACTGCATCGATTCCGTAATCGCTAACGGCAGGTTCGTCATGCGGGGCCGCGAGATTCCCGGGGAAAGGGAGATCCTCCACGAAGCCCGCCAGGCCCTCGCCAAAATTAAAACAAACTGATAATCAATATGGACGAAAGAATTGAACGAATTCACATCGCAGCCGATTACGTGCGCGGCAGGCTCGAAGGCCGCCAGCCCAAGGCTGCCATAATCCTTGGCAGCGGTCTCGGCCCCGTGGGGGATATGCTCAAAGACAAGATAGTCATCCCCTACAGGGAGATTCCCGGCTTCCCGGTATCCACCGCAATAGGCCACAAGGGCAATTTCATCTGCGGCAAGCTCGGCGACAAATACGTGATCGCCATGCAGGGGCGCTTCCATTACTACGAAGGCTACCACATGGAGACTGTCACCATCGGAGTCAGGGTGTTCAAGGTGCTGGGCATCGAGTATCTGTTCGTATCGAACGCCGCAGGGGCCTGCAATCCCGATTTCAAGACCGGAGACCTCATCATCATCCGCGACCATATCAACCTCTTCCCCAATCCGCTCATAGGGCCCAACATGGACGAATTCGGCCCCCGCTTCCCAGACATGACCTGCGCCTACGACCTCGAGCTCCAGAAGAAGGCCCTCGAAATCGGTTCCGAAATAGGCATCGAGCTCAAGAAGGGCGTGTACCTCGGCAGCACCGGCCCCACCTATGAAACTCCGGCGGAAGTGCGCTTCTACCGCGAAATAGGCGCCGACCTCCTGGGCATGAGCACCATTCCCGAGGTAATCGTGGCCCGTCACTGCGGCCTGAGGGTTTTCGGCATGTCCTGCGTCACCAACATCGCCAACACCCGCAATACCGCACGCATTCTCAACGACGGCGAAGACGTCGTGGAACAGGCGAACAAGGCCGCAATGCTCATGTCCGAGCTGTTCGCAAAACTCATAGACACCCTCTAGGCCATGGATCCCGACATCAAACTCGCGGTCGAATTCATGAAGGGCAAACTTCATGGAAGACAGCCCGTAGCGGGCATCATACTCGGCAGCGGCCTGGGCAATCTGGTGAACTCCATCGAAGACCAGATAGTCATCCCCTACGTCAGCATTCCGGGCTTTCCCGCCGCCACCGCACTGGGGCACAAGGGCAACTTCATCTCCGGAAAGCTGGGCGGCAGGCAGGTGCTCGCCATGCAGGGGCGCTACCACTTCTACGAGGGCTACGGCATGGACGTGGTCATCAGGCCAATTCGTGTGATGGCATCCCTCGGGGTGGAATTCCTCTTCGTTTCAAACGCCGTGGGAAGCATGAACACGTCGTATCACATCGGCGACCTCGTGCTCATCAAAGACCATATCAACATGCTCCCCAATTCGCTGATAGGCCCGAACATCGAAGAATACGGCCCCCGTTTCCCCGACATGACGGCCCCCTACGACCTCGAGCTTCAGGAGCGTATGGTAAAGATTGCCGAAAAGGAAGGCATCCCCATCAGGCGCGGAGTCTATGTCTCCACCTCCGGTCCCTGCTACGAGACCCCTGCGGAATACAAGTTCTTCCGCAAGATAGGCGGCGACACCGTGGGCATGAGCGTCACGCCCGAAGTCATCGCGGCCCGTCACAGCGGCATCCGCGTGCTCGGCATGTCGGTCGTCACCGACATCGCGCACGAAGCCACCGACGGCTATGTAACGGATGAAAACGAAATAGTCCGCCAGGCCGATGCAGCCGCCCACAAGATGGAACGGCTGTTCTCGCGCCTTATCGAATCACTCTGACAGCTGCCGGAAACGGCTACTTGGCGTATGCCACCGAGCGGGTCTCACGGATGACCGTGATCTTGACCTGGCCCGGGTAGGTCATTTCGTCCTGGATCTTCTGGGCGATATCGCCTGAGAGCCTGGATGCCTGCTCGTCGGTAACCTGCTCGGCACCCACGATTACACGCAGCTCGCGGCCCGCCTGGATGGCGTAGCTCTTGGTGACGCCGGGATATGCGGCGGCGAGGTCTTCCATGCCCTTCAGACGCTTGATGTAGCTCTCGATAACCTCCCTGCGGGCGCCGGGACGGGCGCCGGAGATGGCGTCGGCAACCAGCACTATGGGAGAGATGATTGAGTTCATCTCCATCTCTTCGTGGTGCGAGCCGATGGCGTTCACAATTTCGGGCTTTTCCTTGTACTGTTCGGCCAGCTTGGCGCCGAGAAGGGCGTGCGGCAGCTCGGGATCGGCATCGGACACCTTGCCTATGTCGTGCAGGAGGCCTGCGCGCTTTGCCAGCTTGGCATTGAGACCGAGCTCAGAAGCCATCGTAGCGGCGATATTGGCCACTTCGCGGCTGTGCTGGAGCAGGTTCTGGCCATAAGAGGAACGGTATTTCATGCGGCCGATCAGCTTGACCAGCTCCACGCTCATGCCGTGCACGCCGAGATCGATGCAGGTGCGCTTTCCGGTCTCGAGCATCTCGTCTTCGAGCTGGGCGCTCACCTTGGCCACGACCTCCTCGATGCGGGCGGGATGGATGCGGCCGTCGATCACGAGCTGATGCAGGGCCAGGCGGGCGACCTCGCGGCGGACCGGATCGAAGCCGCTGATGAGGATGGCGTCGGGGGTGTCGTCCACGACTATCTCCACGCCGGTGGCAGCCTCGAGCGCGCGGATATTGCGGCCCTCACGGCCGATGATGCGGCCCTTTATCTCGTCGTTCTCGATGGGGAACGTGGTCACGGCATTCTCGATGGCGGTTTCAGTGGCGGTGCGCTGGATAGTGTTGATTACTATGCGCTTGGCCTCTTTGGCAGCATTCAGGCGGGCCTCGTCGATGGTATCGTTGATATAGGCCTGGGCCTCGCTGCGGGCCTCTGCCTTCATGTTGTCCACGAGCATGTTCCTGGCATCCTGGGCGGACATTCCGGCCACGGCCTCAAGCTGCTTGTTCACCTGAGCGGTGAGCGCGGCACACTCCTCTTCCTTGTGTTCGAGAGCCTCGGCACGGGCGTTCAGCTGCGCCTTGGCGGTGTCGATTTCGTGCTGGCGACGGCCCAGTTCGGAAGCCTGCTGACCCAGCTGGCTCTCCCTCTGGTGAAGTCGGTGCTCCGTCTCCTGGAGCTTGGAGTTCTTCTCGGCTATGTAGGACTCGTGGTCGCTCTTGAGCTGGATGAACTTCTCCTTGGCCTGCAGGATCTTCTGCTGCTTGATTTTTTCTCCTTCGAGTTCCGCCTTTTCAATGATGGCCTCTTTGCGGCCCTTGAGTACGAGGCGGCGTACAATTATGTAAACGGCAAGGGCGGCTAT
This sequence comes from Bacteroidales bacterium, assembly GCA_017551405.1. Classification (GTDB taxonomy): domain Bacteria; phylum Bacteroidota; class Bacteroidia; order Bacteroidales; family UBA932; genus Cryptobacteroides. The sequence goes on along the minus strand of JAFZLP010000123.1, from coordinate 3,982 downwards.
TGCTCCGCACAAAAATGCCAATAAATATAAATACCACATAATCAATTATATATAGTTTTAGTATGTCAAAATAAACAAAGGCAGCGCCTGCAAAACAGACGCTGCCCGTAAATGGCCGTTAGTCCCTGAGCAGAAAATAATTTCTGTACGTTTTGGGTTCCGTGGTGCTTCCGGTTTCCCACTTAAGGGCCTGCCGTAGTCACTCGAGTACGCCCGGTTCCGAGGAACTTGTTTGTTTCGCTGGGACGGACTAACGGTTTTTATCTACTCCTGCAAGATAGGCTCCGAGTTTGTCGTCGAGGGCTTCCTGTTCCGAAGCGAGCTTCGCGGCCGCCCGCTGGGCGGTGATTTTTCCTACTGCCTGGCTCAGGGTGACGAACGCCAGCTTGTCCATCTCGGACTTGTCGGGATAGAGCGATGTATAATGCGAGAACATGGCGTTGACGTCCTCTGCGGCAAGGCGCATAACCTGCTCTGCCTCAGGGGTTTTTGCCTTTAGGGGATATTCCCTCCCGGCGATTTTCAACGTTATGCTCTGACCTTCCATCAGTCTTCCTCCAACAGGGCTATGCACTTGTCTATTTCCCTGATCAGTGCAGTCAGACGGGCTTTCGCTTCGGGGCCACCCCCTGCGCCGAACGCACTCTGCAACTGCACGGAATCTATCTTGGTTTTCAGTTCAGCAATCTGCCTTTGCTGGTCCAACACGGTCTCGCGGCTCTGCGAAAGCTCGAGGGAGAGTGAATCGGCACGCTGCCTTTCCCCTTCGTAAAGCTCTATCAGCTTGGTGATCTTCTGTTCTATCTCAAGCATGGGGCCGTATTAAACCAACTACAAATATATGTAAATGTTTGCAAAAACGCAAAGAAAACTATTCCGGCCTGGGGATATTCACTTTCTTGTAGCGCTTCATCCTCTTCTGCCAGCGTTCCTTTGCATACTGCTGCATGTCGCTCACCTCGTCCATCTCGTCCATGATTTCGAGCCCGAAGACGGTCTCGATGATGTCTTCCAGGGTCAGAACCCCCTGGAAAGAGCCGTAATCGTCTATGATGAGGGCTATCTGCTCCTTGGTCTTGAGCATGCTGTCCCAGATCTTGTCGAGGTCGGTCTCTTCGTTGAAATACGAGATGTCCCTCTTGATGTCGCGGAGAGTCTTGTTGAACTTGTCCTCCGCGAGGTCTTCCAGGGCGTCGTCCCTGAGGATGTAACCCGTTATGTATTCGGGAGTTTCGGCGTAGACCGGGATCCTGGAATGATGCTCGAAGTCGTCGTTCTCGAAGTATTCACGGAGCGTCATGCTCTCGGGCGCGACGGAACAGACTACACGGGGAGTCATGGCGTCGTAGGCCTTGATGTTGTCGAGCCTGATGATATTCTGGATGACCTTGTTTTCGTCGCGGTCTATCACCCCTTCCTCTACCCCGGCATTGGCCATGGCGCTCACTTCCTCGCGGCTCACGGAAGGATCGTGGTGCTTGAACGACTTCTGGATGAACTGGATGAGCTCGACGAAAGGCCACATGAGCACCAGCAGGATGCTTATCCACGAAGTGGTGAAGCCCATGAGGGACTTATATCTGGCGGTGCCTATGGTCTTGGGAATGATTTCCGAGCAGATGAGGATGAGGATGGTGACGATCGCGGACATCCACCCCACTCCTCCGGACCAGATCTTCGCAGTGAGGACACCCACCATTGCGGCGCCGAATGTGTTGGCAATGGTGTTCATTGACAGGATAGCGGCGATCGGGCGGTCGATATCCGTCTTGTATTTCTTAAACCTCGCGGCGGGCCTGTAGCCTTCCTGTTCCTTCAGGGTTATGAAGGAGATCGGAGTGGACATGAGCACCGCCTCCAGGATCGAACAGAGGAAAGAGATGCCCACCGTAAGGATCAGGTCCAAAACAAGCAGAAAGATAGTCGTACCCATACAATCTGCAAAGATAGCAAATTATTGTATGTTACGCTTTTTTCTGCTTTTGCCTGCCTTTACTCGGTCGCGCCACTCCTGGGGCGTCTCGCCCGTCACCTCATAGAACTGGCGCCGGAAATTTGTCTTGTCGGAAATACCCACCATCTCCCCTATGGTGTTGAGCGGAAGGTACGGGTTCTCTTCTATGATACGTTTAGCCTCGAAGATGCGCAGTTCCTTCCGGATCGACAGGAATCCGCATCCATAGGTTGAATGACAGTACCAGGACAGCTCGTCCTTGGAAATGCCGAATTTCTCGGCCACGTCGCCCATGTTCTGGTCGGACTGGCAATAGCCCTTGTCCTTGAACCACTTGTCCATACTGGCGACCACATCTTCGTTTAACCAGCGGCCTGCTCCCCTGCCGAAGGAGACCCGCTGACGAAGTCGTACGGCAAGTTTTACAATTAAGCGTTTCATTCCAAATAAATAGTTAATTTTTAGTATTTTTGCAACCGCTATGTTCGAAGCATTAACCGAAAGACTCGAGAAATCCTTCAAGATCCTCAAGGGAGAAGGAAAGATCACCGAAATAAACGTTGCGGAAACCGTTAAGGAAATCCGCAGGGCCCTGCTCGACGCAGACGTGAGCTACAAGGTGGCCAAGGAGTTCTGCGACCGCGTAAAGACCAAAGCCATAGGCACCGGCGTCCTCACTGCGGTAAAGCCGCAGCAGATGATGGTCAAGATCGTCCACGACGAGCTTGCCGACTTCATGGGGAGCGAGAATTCCGACATCAACCTCAAGGGCAACCCCGCCGTCATCCTGGTGGCGGGTCTCAACGGTTCCGGTAAGACAACCTTCAGCGGAAAGCTCGCGCTCCGCCTCAAGAAGAAGGGCATCAAAGTCTTGCTCGCGGCCTGCGACACCTTCCGTCCCGCGGCAATAGAGCAGCTCAGGACCCTTGCCGAAGGCATAGACGTCCCCGTCTTCAGCATCGACGGCGAAAAAGACCCCGTCAAAGTGGCGAAAGCCGCCATACTAAAGGGTGGCCAGGAAGGTTACTCCGCGATAATTGTCGATACTGCCGGCCGCCTTGCCGTCGACCAGGAGCTCATGGATGAGATCCGCGCCATGCACGCCGCCGTGAAGCCCTCCGAGAGCCTGTTCGTGGTCGACGCAATGACCGGCCAGGACGCCGTTGCATCCGCCCTCGCGTTCAACGACGCCATCGATTACGACGGAGTGGTGCTCACCAAGCTCGACGGCGACACCCGCGGCGGCGCCGCGCTCAGCATCAAGGCCGTCACCGGCAAGCCCATCAAGTTCGTCTCCACCGGCGAAAAAATGGAAGCCCTCGACATCTTCTATCCCGCCCGTGCCGCGGACAGGATCCTGGGCATGGGAGACGTGGTCTCGCTCGTGGAAAAGGCCCAGGAGGCCATAGACGAGAAAGAGGCGCGCGAAACCCGCAAGAAACTCGCCAAGAACCAGTTCACGCTCAACGACTTCTACAACCAGATCCAGCAGGTCCGCAAGATGGGCGACATCAAGGACCTGGCCGGGATGCTCCCCGGAGTGGGCAAGCAGATCAAAGACCTCGACATCGACAACGACTCCGCGTTCAAGACCACCGAGGCCATCTACCACTCCATGACTCCCTACGAACGCGAGCACCCCGAGGCCATCAACGGCAGCCGCCGCAAGCGCATAGCCGACGGCTCAGGCACATCGGTGCCCGAAGTGAACAAACTGCTCAAGCAGTTCGAGAATTCGCGCAAAATGATGAAGATGGCCGTCGACGGCTCCCTGCGCGAGCGCCTGAAGAACTTCCGCGGCTAGTTTTTCCCGAACAGAAGCGCCATGTCGTCATCGAGGCGGTCGGCAGACACGCCCTCGGGGACGAATTTCCATCCGCCCAGAACGGCCCTGTCGTTCAGGTTGAGCTCGTCCAGGATGCCGTTCGCCAGAATGAACTGATACACCAGTTCGCGTATTTCGGGGTACCTTCCCACAATACGCTCCCCTATTTCGTCCTTCGGGATTCCGGCCCCGTCGATGAGGAT
>JAFZLP010000122.1 GCA_017551405.1 Bacteroidales bacterium | reverse complement strand
GGGCGCTTCGGCCGGATGGGTGAAAGACCGGGGCAGGGAAGGCTACGGAATGATGGCTGCCCTTAACGGCAGTTTCGGGGCTAGCGCGGCATTCGCAAAGAAACACGTCCTTGTAAGCGCCGGCATAACCCTAGAGGCCGGTCCATGGCTGCAGAAGGCCGAAAACGGCTATATCATCTCCCTGTACAAGAACGGTATATACCAGGGCTACTACCCGTACATTTCCATCTCCTACCTGTTCAGATGAAAAAGCACATCGCCATAATCTTCCTCCTCATGCTGGCCTGCAGCCAGGCATTCTGCCAGGAGCGGCATTCCCGGTTCCGCTGGGGCCTGGAATGGGGTTACGGCGCAAGCGCATTCATGTACTGGTCAAACAATTACTTCGACGCCAATGTCGGCTATCGTATTTGGGACGAAGGGCACGAGTTCGCTTTCGTTCCCAATGCCTATGCCGGCCTCTATGCCGGCTTCGACCTCGGCAGGCGCATCAACCTGGCGCTCTTTTCCGGTACCATGGGCATCTACACCGACAGGCAGGTAATCCCGCTCGGGCTCCGTGCCACTTACGCCTTCAGGGGCCTGGACAGCCAGGGAGCGCTGGCGTATATGGGGGGAGGCCTCTGCTTCCACGATCTGTTCGTCTCCGCTCCGGGGCAGTATCTGCAGCTCGGGGGAGGGTACAGGATTAAACTCGGCAGGAAGATGGACATGGACCTGCTGGCGCACCTGCGCGCATGCGACGACCACCCGCCCATCTGGGACGAAGAGAACGGCTCCTATGTAGAAGCCGTCAACATCCGCAAGAATCTTGCGGTATACACTTCATTCGAACTTGGAGTGGCGCTCAGTTTCTAGAACAGCCCTGAAACCCTGTTTATGATCTCATCGGCCGGCAGGTCCGGGTCGATTACGAGGTCGGGGCCCTTGAGGACGTAACCGCGGCCCATGGCCTCCATGAAGCCTCCGCCGGTGGCGTTCAGCATGATCACGTCTTCCTTTCCAACCTTGCCTTCGGCTGCGGCGGTGGCGAGCGCCTGCACGGCCGTAGCTGCGGCGGGATACAGGAAAGTGCCCTCGAGTTCGCGGAAGCGCATGATCCAGTAGACTATCTGCTCGTTGGTGGCGGTGAATGCGTCGCCGTGGGAGTCGGACAGGGCATCGAAAAGGCCTCCGGCAAGGCTGTAGGGCGGTTTTCGGTTGCTCAGCACCTTTGCAAGTATGGTCTCGGCCTGATGGCGGCCCGTTTCGGGATCGAGTTCGGCGAGTTCGCGCCGGCCCGATTTCCACGAATCGTAGAGCAGGGTGAAGGGGGCGTTCTGCCCGACGAATATCTTCATCTTGTTCGAACCGAAACGGCCGTCTTCGATGAGTCGGAGGTTGTTCTCCCATGCGGCGATGGCCCCGGTTCCGGAACCGACGGCCTGGAAATACGCGTCAGGAATGCGCCCTATCTTTTCGACGGCGCTGAGTACGGTTGTGCCCATTCCGTCGCGTCTGGCGACGTTTTTGGCGCCTCCTTCGGCAAAGAAACGGCTGCCGTCCTGGCACAGCTTGTCCCCGAGGCGGATTGCGTCATAATAGTCGCAGCCGTGGGGCACGGCGACGAGCTTCACGCAGGAATTGAGTTTCCTGCGGAACCAAAGGTCCTGCTGGCTGTCGGAGGGGATGCACACCACGATGGGGATGTCGTTGTCGGAGCAGACCTGGGCGAATGCGCGGGCGGTGTTGCCTGCGCTCTGCACCACCAGGGTGCGCTTTTCGCCGCGCGGAATCCTTGCAAGCACGCTGTAGGCCTCGGTTTCCTTAAAGGTGCAGGTGCCCATCTGGGCGCCTATCTTCGGATACCAGCCGGAGAAGGTGATATACAGGTTGTCCAGACCCAGATGCTTCCCGAGCCCCTTGCTGTGGTAGGTGACGGGGGCGTGGGAGTTCTTGAGCGTGCGGAGCACCGGCATCCATTCAGCATAGCGGTACAGGCCGTCCAGGTCGTCCCTGGGAGTGAATTTCTTGTTGGCGTACACAGCCCTCACAAGGGAAGGGGAGTCAGCTTCCGGATCGGCGAGAGTCCATCCGCGGTCTTCGAAAACACGGCCGCTGGCCACATTCAAAAGCTTGTATTCCGTTGGTTTGAACTTCATGATTATCAATCGTTTACAACTTTATAAACAACCAGGTCATGTATGCCGCGAAGAACAGCAGCATCATGACGCCGTCGCCGCGGGTGATGCGGTCGTGAGGGCCGGTCTTGATACTGACGAGGACTAGGAGGGCGCTGAGTGCGAGGGCGCCCATGTCCACCAGGTTCATGCCTGCGAAGCTCATTGGGCAGATGACGGCGGAAGTGCCGAGTATCAGCAGGAGATTGAAGACGTTGCTGCCGAGGATGTTCCCCAGGGCCATCTGGCTGCGGTGTTTGGCCAGTGCCACGATGCTGGTGGCGAACTCCGGCAGAGAAGTGCCCATGGCGAGCAGGGTGATGGCGATGAACTTGTCGCTCACGCCCAGGCTGCGCGCTATCTTTTCTGCGTTGACTACGAAGAGCTTGCCTCCGAAAACCAGGCCGGCGAGGCCTGCAAGTATCATCATCGCCGCCAGCCAGACAGGGTAGGACTTTGCCCCTTCCGCCTTGCTTTCGGAGCCCTCTCCGGGCTTGTCGAAGAAGAAGCAGGAGATTATATACGCCACGAACAGGACCAGGAGTACAGCCCCTTCCACACGGGAGAGCCCGTCGCCCCGGCCGAGGCCGAAGAGCGTGCTGCTCATGCCGAGCAGGATCACCAGCAGGGTTGCCGCCACCGTGATGGGGACATCCCTTTTGTGGTTGGCGGGGGAGACTGCGATGGGCGCCACAACGGCCGACATTGCAAGTATCCACAGCACGTTGAAGATGTTGGAGCCCACCACGTTGCCTATGGCGATGTCGGAATTGCCCTGGAGGGCGCCGGTGACACTGACCACGAGTTCGGGAAGGGAAGTGCCGAAGCCCACGATGGTAAGGCCGATCACGAACTCGCTCACTCCGTACTTGCGTGCGATTCCGGAAGCGCCTTCGACGAGGATATCGGCCCCTGACACGACCAGGGCAAGGCCAAGCACCAACAGTAAGATATAGCTTATCATGAATCCTTTCTTATCAGTTTACAGACATTTTCCACGTGCTGCGTGTGGGGGAACATGTCCACCGGCTGCACGGCCACTATAGTATACTCGGCGCAGAGGGCGGCCAGGTCCCGTGCCTGTGAAGCGGGATTGCAGCTGACATATACTATGCGTCCGGGTTTGGCCTGGAGGATGACTTTGGCGACGTCGGGATGTATGCCGGCGCGCGGGGGATCGAGGATGATTACGTCGGGATGCCCGTGATCGGCTATGAAGGAGGAGTCGAGAACGTCTTTCATGTCCCCGGCAAAAAACTCACAATTGCTTATGCCATTGGCACTTGCGTTGATTTTGGCATCTTCTATGGCCTCGGGTACGTATTCTATGCCTATCACTTTGGCGGCATTGCGGGACACGAACTGGGCTATGGTGCCGGTGCCGGTGTAAAGGTCGTAGACGGTCTCGGTGCCGGAAAGCCCTGCATAGTCGCGGACTACGCTGTAAAGCCTGCAGGCCTGGGGAGTATTGGTCTGGAAGAAGGATTTCGGGCCTATCTTGAAGCGGAGGCCGTCCATCTCTTCATAAATGGCGTCGTCGCCCCTGTAGAGCAGGGGAGTCTGGTCCGAGATGCTGTCGTTGACCTTGGCGTTGATGATGTAGTAGAGCGAGCTGATCTGCGGGAACTCCGCCGCCAGCGCGTCCAGGAAGGCTTCCCGCCCCTCGAATTCGCAGGCGAAGCAGACTATGACCATGGTGCCGCCGTTCTCTGTGGTGCGGACGAACACGCTGCGGAAGACACCGGTGTTCTCTCGTATGTTATAGAAGGGTATTCCGTGGCTGAGGGCGTAGGCTTTCGCGAACAGCCTGATGGAATTGGACGGATCGGGCTGCAGGTAACAGCGTTCCAGGTCAAGCACCTTGTCGAAGAATTTCCCTACGTGGAAGCCCAGGCCGCAGCGGTCGGAAGGGGAGAGGGATTCGGGATCTTCGCCGTCGAGTATCCAGCGCCTGTCAGAGGCGGTGAATTCCAGCTTATTGCGGTAGAAGCGGGTCTTTTCGGAGGGGATAGTCGGCTGAATCTCAGGCACTTGCAGATGCCCTATGCGGACCAGCTGGTCGTAGACCTGCTGCCTTTTTGCCTCCAGCTGCATCTCATACGGCAGGGGCTGCCACCTGCATCCGCCGCAGACCCCGAAATGTTCGCAGAACGGCTCCAGCCTGAGCTCTGAAGCTTTGTTCAGT
>JAFZLP010000121.1 GCA_017551405.1 Bacteroidales bacterium | reverse complement strand
CATTTTCATAAGTTTTACAAATATAAGACGAAAAACAGCAGAAAATGTTAAATTTGCCCTCCGTATGGCAGAATCTAGAAAAACCAGGGTGCGTTTTGCCCCTTCTCCCACCGGCCCGCTCCATATCGGCGGAGTCCGCACCGCACTTTACAATTACCTTTACGCCAAGCAGCATAACGGCACTTTCGTGCTTCGCATAGAAGACACCGATTCGAACCGTTTCGTTCCCGGGGCAGAAGAGTATATAATAGAAGCGCTCCGCTGGTGCGGCATCACTCCCGACGAAGGCGTGGAGAACGGCAAAATAGTGGAGGAGGCATCCTCCAGGCATCCCTATGGCCCATACAGGCAGAGCCAGAGGCGTGCGATTTATCGCCGCTACGCCGAGCAGCTCATAGAGAACGGCTATGCCTATTATGCTTTCGACACTCCCGAGGAGCTCGCCGCCAGGCGCGCCGAGGCGGAGTCAAAAGGCGAGACCTTCATCTACAACCAGGAAAGCCGCAAAACCCTGCGCAACTCGCTCACGCTGGGCAAGGAAGAGTGCGCCCGGCTGCTGGAGACCACCACCGGCTGGACCATCCGTTTTAAGATGCCCGAAAACGAAGTGGTGAAGATGGACGACCTCATCCGCGGCCACATCGAAGTGAATACCGATACCCTCGACGACAAAGTGCTGTGGAAACGTTCCGACGAGCTCCCCACATACCACCTGGCCAACATAGTGGACGACCACCTCATGGAAATAACCGAGGTCATCCGCGGCGAGGAATGGCTTCCGTCCCTGCCCCTGCACTACATGCTTTACAAGGCCTTCGGCTGGCAGGATACCCAGCCCCGTTTCGCCCACCTGTCGCTGCTCCTCAAGCCCAGCGGCCAGGGAAAGCTCAGCAAGCGCGACGGCGACAAGCTCGGATTCCCTGTGTTCCCGCTGCGTTGGGTGAGCCCGGAGGGCGAAGTCACCAGGGGCTACCGCGAGGACGGCTACTTCCCCGAGGCCTTCATCAACATGCTGGCGTTCCTCGGCTGGAACCCCGGCGACGAAAGGGAAATCCTCTCCCTGAAGGAACTCTCAGAGGCCTTCTCGCTGGAAAGGGTCATCAAGTCCGGAGCCCGCTTCAACCCCGAAAAGGCAAAGTGGTACAATAAGGAATATCTGCGCATGAAGTCAGATGAGGAACTGGCAGAGGCCTACATGCCCATACTGAAGGAGCAGGGCGTGGACTCCACTCCCGAGTATGCCGCCAGGGCCATTTCGGTCATCAAGGACCGCGCAAGCTTCGTGGCGGATTTCTGGACGGCAGCGCCGTACCTCTTCGTGGCACCTTCCGAATATGTGGCCAAAGACGTCGCAAAGTTCTGGGTGCCGGAGGCCTGCGGACCGCTCGAAAAGGTCCGCGCCCTGATTGCGGACTATTCCGGAGAGATGGAACCCGCCGCCATCGCCGGTGCCATCGAAGGCTACATCAAGCAGAACGAATGGCCGATCGGAAAGGTCATGAACTGCCTCCGCCTGGCGCTTACCGGTTCGGCGAGCGGTCTCGGCATAGCGGAAATCATCTATACCATAGGCACCGCCGAGGCCGCGGCACGCGTAGACAAGGCATTCTCCGTATTGAATCAATAGCTTACAATCATGAAAATAGGAATCTGCTCCGACCACGCCGGTCTCGACTACAAGACGAAACTCATTTCCTACCTGCTCGGCAAGGGCCACGAGGTGGTGAATTACGGCACCGACTCCACCGACAGCTGCGACTATCCCGACTTCGCACATCCGCTCGCTTCAGCGGTGGAAAACGGCGAAGTGGACTGCGGCATCGCGCTTTGCGGAACCGGCAACGGCATGGCCATGACCCTCAATCACCACAGGGGCATCAGGGCCGGTCTTGCATGGAACATGGCTGTAGCAGGGCTTGTCAAGGAGCACAACAACGCCAACGTGCTTGTGCTTCCCGCGCGATTCATCAGCTACCGCATGGCAGTGAGCTGTGTCCGGGTGTGGCTTTCCACGGCATTCGCCGGCGGCCGCCATCAGCGCCGCATCGACAAGATACCGGTGTAATAGCTTTCAGCTCAGTCTTTCCTGATCTGCCTCCTGATAGCGGGAACGCTTTCCAGGTTGGAAATATCCTGTCCTTCGCTTACCAGCAGAACCGGGCGCTTGTCCGGGTCGTAGTGGAATGCGCGCTCGTTCTCCTTGCTGGAGTAGCCTATGCGTGAATTGAAATCCGATGTAAGGATGATTCCTTCGCCCCTGGCCTGCTCGCCCTTGTCGTAGACGAAGTTCTTGTCGATCACGATGTAGTTGTCGACGTCTTTCGCGGCTTCTCCCACCACGTCGGAGAAGCGCAGGCCCGTGACTATGGACGTAATGCGGATGGTGTCGCCCGCATCTTTGTCGTAATTGTAGATGATGCCGCGCTTGAAGTTGTTGGCTCCGCCCGTGTACTCGTCTATCTTGTCGTTGAGCTTCTTCATCTCGTTCATGCTCAGGTTGTGCTCGTTGTGCGGAACGGTGATGTTCACGAGCACTTTCTTGGCGCTCTTGAGGTCGAAGTCGTTCTGAAGCGGGGACTCGAAAGCGCCCTGCACGGCCTGCTCGATGCGCTTCTCGCCGCTTCCTGTGCCGCAGCCCATCAGCGCCATCCCGCTGTCCTTCATGAGGGTCTTCACGTCCTCGAAGTCCACGTTGATATAGCCTTTCTTCTTGATGATCTCTATGATGCCGCGCACTGCGATGGAGAGCACCTCATCGGCCTTCGGGAACGCGTCGTGGATGAGCTGGTCGCCGAAGAAGTCGTAGAGTTTTTCATTGTTGATGATGATGAGGCTGTCCACGTTCTTTTCCAGCTCGTGGATGCCTTCGAGGGCCCTTGCAAGTGCCTGCCTGCCTTCGTTCAGGAAGGGGATGGTGACCACCGCCACCGTCAGGATGCCCTTGTCCTTCGCCATCTTGGCGATGACGGGAGTCGCGCCGGTACCGGTGCCGCCGCCCATGCCGGCGGTAATGAAGAGCATCTGGGTGTTGTCTTCCAGCACCACCCTTGAGATGTCGTCCTGGGCATTGATGGCGGCATTGCGGCCCTTGATGGGGTCGGTGCCTGCTCCCAGGCCGTATCCGAGCTGGATCTTGGTGGGAACCGAGCTCTCTATCAGATGCTGGCTGTCGGTGTTGCAGACTACGAAGCTGCAGCCCTCGATGCCCTGTTCATACATGTATGTGACGGCGTTGCAGCCGCCTCCGCCTACGCCCAGAACCTTTATCGTAGCGTCCGAAACAACCCAGTCGGACGGGGTAATCAACTCATTGTCGCTCATTTCAGTAACTTTTATTTTTCATCCATACCATCGTAGAGGTTACCCACGCTTTCCCGCAGGCTTTCCGTAATCTTTTTTGTCCATTTGAACATGCTCTTCCTGGGCTTCGGCGGCTTCGGCGGCTCGACGGGTTCACCCCATGCCTCATCTTCGAAAATCTTCTCCTCTTCGGGAGTCGGCTCGGCGAAGATGCTCTTCCTTTCGGGTTTCTTGGGCTGGCTCTTTTCGGGTTTCTTGGGTGAGTCTGCCGGCGCGGGCTTCTTTTCTTCCGCCTTCTTGCCCTTCTCGTCGGCGCAGTCCAGATGCTGGTCCTCGATGGCGAGCAGAAGCATGCCGACGGTGGCCGCCGCTCCGGTTTCGCCTATTCCCGGACAGTCCACGAAAGACAGCTTGCGCGCCTTGGGGAAGCCTATCCTGACATTGTAGCCCGACATCTGCTTGATGAAATTCGCGCAGTTGACGAGATTGGCCCCGCCGCCGGTAAGCACGATTCCGTTGCGTAGTTTGTCGGCGTAGCCGCTGTCCTGGATTTTGAAGAGGATGGCGTCGACTATCTCCTTGAGTCTTGCGGTGATGATTTCGGAAAGGTACTTGATGCTGAGCTGCTGCGAGGTGCCGTCCTCTTCATCGTTGATAGACAGCACCTTGTCGCTCATGCTCTGGAGCCTTTCAGGCATGCAGGCGCCGAAGGCGAGCTTTATGTTCTCCGCCAGCCTGCCGGTGAAGCCGCACTCGAACTTGATGTCCGTGGTGATGCTCTTGCCGCCGAAGGGGATGGCGTAATAGTAGCGGAGAATGTTGTCCTGGAATATCGTCACCGAAGTGACTCCGGCGCCCATTTCAACCAGGGCGACGCCGTTTTCCTTCTCTTCACCGGTGAGCACGGCGTCGGCGGTGGCGCGGGGGAGGAAGTACCTGTTGGCTTCCGCCACACCCGCGTTGTTCAGCATGATGCCTATGTTTGTAACGGCCTTCTTGTTGCCCACGAAGACCTTGAAATTCCCCTGCAGGCTGGAAGATGGCATTCCCACCACGTCCTCTTCGCTGTAGTTGAGGGCGTCCTCCGTGGAGAAGGACTGGGCGACAGCCCCGTACATCTCCTCGTGGTCCTCGTCATCGAGGGGATAGGTATCCAGCGCCATTTCTTTCACGCCGTCTATCTCCTCCTGGGTGATGCATGATGCCGGGTCGCCCCTCTGCGTTTCGGCGAATGCGGTTTCCTGGCGCACTCCGTAGCGGGGAAGGCCGATGACCACCTGGCGGATGCTGATGCCGAGTTCGTTCTCGGCGTCTGAAATTGCCTGCTTCAGGGGAACGGAGGCCTTGACCGGATTGAAGATGCGGCCATATCGCACCCCGTCCGAGGGGACCTCGCGGTAATAGAGGATCTGGGTGTTGTCTCCGGTGACTTTCGCAACGGAAACGGCTATCTTTCCCGTACCCAGGTCGACTGTCGCTATGTATCTGTCTTTCATGATATTATGTTTTTATTTTTGTCTGCAAACAATTTGTCCCTCATACTTCACGTTCACGCTGCGGTAGTAAGCCGAGTCCTTCGAGGGCTTTATGTAACGGTAATAATCCTCGATGCGTGAGAATTTGTCCTCGAAGCTGTCGGGCGCCCCGAAGATGAAATGTTCGGCCCCGTCGCGCGGGTACAGCACCAGGTCTCCGTTCTGCTGTACGTTTATCTGGGAAATGTTGTCGGCCCAGATCCTGCTCTTCTTCATATAGTCGAGCAGATCGAGCATCTGCATTATCCATTCCTTTTCCTTTTCGCTTCCGGCCTCTCCCTTGTAACCCTTGGCAAGATGGAGCGGAAGCGCACCGTCCACCACGGGCACCAGGGGGCTGTAACTGCCCTGATGCGGGAAGATGAAGCCGGTCCGGTCGGCATAGCAGCTGAAACCGTTCCCCTGGAAGCGGACTGCCGGCTCCCTCTGGCTCACGCTGATGTGAAGGATGCCGTCGTCGGTAATCCACGCCTCGCTCTTGCGCACGGCGCTGCGTATGTCCAGGGCCTTCTCTATGCGGCTGAGATCCACGCTGTCAAGGCGCTCTCCCAGGTAGGAACCGTAATACTCCTTGAGATATTCCTTGATGTCGTTTTCGCTCACGAACCTGCCTCCCTTGGGCAGCTGGACGTCGAGGCCGTTGCATGTCAGCACATGCCTGCCGGCAGACGCACTGCTGTACACAAGGACGGTAACGGCGGCGAACAGTGCCAGCGTCACAATGAATAGCAGTATCCGGAGTCCTTTTTTCATATCCTCTTCAGGAGCATCTCCTTTATGGGTTCAACGAAGCGGTCGATATTGCCCGCACCGAACGTCACAAGTACGTCGAGCGGTTCCTTTTCGAGGAGAGCCATGAGCTCATCCTTCTTTATCAGCAGTTTCTCGGGGGCGGTCACGTCCTTGAAAATGATCTCGGAAGTGACTCCCGGGATGGGTTCCTCGCGTGCCGGATAAATGTCCAGCAGGATCAGCTTGTCCACCATGCTAAGGGCCTTTGCGAATTCGGGGGCGAAGTCGCGGGTGCGGGTGAAGAGATGAGGCTGGAAAACAGCCGTGATCTTCCTGTGCGGGAACATCCCCCTGATGGAGGAAATGGCTGCCTCGAGTTCGTTGGGATGATGGGCGTAATCGTCTATGTATGTGAGCCTCGGGGTGTTCACATGCTCGTCCAGACGGCGCTTGGCGCCCTGGAACGTGCCTATCGCATGGCGGAGTTTCTGCCCGTCCACGCCATGGCAGAGACAGATGGCGCTGGCGGCGATGCTGTTCTCTACGTTCACCCAGCCGAGCGTGCCCACGCGGATGTCGCACAGGACGCCTCCCGGATAATGGAGGTCGTAAGTGTAGTGCCCGTACTCGTCGAGGCGCATGTTCTCGGCATAGAAGTTCGCGCGCTGGTCTTCAAGCGCATAGGTATAAAGCCTGGCGTCGGTGCCGGTGTCGGACAGGGGAAGCCCGTACTTGTAGATGAGGATGCCCGAAACCTGGGCGGCGAACTCCTTGAAGGCCTGCTGGTAATGCTCGAGGTCGCCGTAGATGTCCAGATGGTCGGCGTCCATCGCGGTGACGGCCGCGACGGTGGGGTGGAGCTGCAGGAAGCTGCGGTCGAACTCGTCGGCTTCCGCCACCACTACCGGATTGCGGCTTACCAGGAGGTTGGTGTTGTAGTTCTTGGAGATGCCTCCGAGGAAGGCGCTGCATCCCTCTCCGCTCTCCGTG
>JAFZLP010000120.1 GCA_017551405.1 Bacteroidales bacterium | reverse complement strand
GAACATCCGCTTAGAGAATTCCAACTCGAGCCTTGCTCTGCCGTCGTCGCCCTCCAGCATCGGGGCACGGCGGCAGAATATTTCATACAGCCTGTCCAGGGTGGCTCCGGGGCTGTATTCCCGGCCGGTGAGCAGCGTGAGGGAGGTTGGGTTGGGAAGGAGCGGATCGAACTGTTTCTGATTGAGGTTCAATCCGATACCGACTATGCTGCCGGTCACGGACGTGCCGGAGAAGCTGTTCTCTATGAGCATGCCGCTGATCTTCCTGTCCTGTACCCAGACGTCGTTGGGCCACTTGATCCGCGGTTCCACTCTTTCCTCCAGCAGCAGGTCGCAGACGGAAACGGTTGCCAGATGTGTGATCCGCACCGCTTCGGACGAGGGCAGCACCCCTTCGCGGAACTTCAGGACGAGGCTGAAGGTGAGGTTCTCTCCGGCGGCGGACACCCAGCTGTGGGAACCCCGGCCGCGGCCCGCGGTCTGGTAAAGGGCGGCTATCACTGACATATTGTCAAGCGAGTCAAACACCCTCCTGGCCTCGTCGTTGGTCGAATCCAGCACTTTATGCCACTGTATGAGCGGATACCTGCCGATTGGTTTCATATTTGTTATTATTACTGCCAAATAATTCGTATATTTGAAATCTCAGCAAAATTACAAATAATGCCGAACGACAACAACAACGACAACGGAAAAAAGCGCCGCGTCATAAGAGTCAATCTCTCGTGGCTCTACATAGTGCTGCTGGTGGCTATCGGGTGGATGCTCCTTGGCAACCGCAGCCCCCAGCCCCAGAAAATAGAATGGGCCCAGGTCAAGCAGATGATGAGGGACGGGGACATCTCAGAAATCCATTTCATCCGCAACGACTACAAGGGCAACATCACCGTCAGGCCCGACCGCCTCGGCAAATACGCCGATCTCTTCCCTCAGGGGCAGGTGCCCTCGAGGTCTCCGCATTTCGTCTTCCTGGTTTCCGGCTCCTTCAATGCCGAACAGGAATTCGAGGCCCTGAACGATGAGCTTCCCGAGAACGGGCAGGTGAAGATAGTTATGGAAAACGACTCCAAGAACTGGATGCAGTGGATAGACTGGCTCATCTTCCCGCTCCTGCTCGTGCTCATGTGGGTCTGGATGTTCCGCAGCATGAACCGCTCCATGGGCGGCGGAGGCTCGGGACCCGGCGGCAAAGGCGGCATCTTCGGAGTCGGCAAGAGCACCGGCAAGCTGGTGGACAAGAACGAGCAGAAAGTCACTTTCAGGGACGTCGCCGGCCTGTACGGGGCCAAGGAAGAAGTGATGGAAATAGTCGACTTCCTGAAGAATCCCAAGAAATACACTTCGCTGGGCGGTAAAATCCCCAAGGGCGCGCTTCTGGTAGGCCCTCCGGGCACCGGTAAGACACTCCTTGCAAAGGCTGTCGCCGGCGAGGCCAACGTGCCCTTCTTCAGCATCAGCGGCTCCGACTTCGTGGAGATGTTCGTCGGTGTGGGCGCCAGCAGGGTGCGCGATCTCTTCGCCCAGGCAAAGGAGAAAGCCCCCTGCATCGTGTTCATAGACGAAATCGACGCCGTCGGCCGTGCCCGTGGCAAGAATGTCGGCTGGAGCAGCAACGACGAGCGCGAAAACACCCTGAACCAGCTCCTTACCGAGATGGACGGTTTCGGCACGAACAGCGGCGTCATAGTGCTCGCCGCCACGAACCGCGCCGACATCCTCGACAAGGCCCTCATGCGCGCCGGCCGCTTCGACCGCCAGATCCATGTCGACCTGCCGGAAATCGCCGAGCGCAAGGAAATCTTCCAGGTGCACATGCGCGGGCTCAAGCTGGCCCCCGACTTCGACCTCGACCTGATGGCGAAGCACACCCCGGGCTTCTCCGGCGCCGACATCGCCAACCTGTGCAACGAGGCCGCCCTTGCCGCCGCAAGGCAGGGAAAGGATGTGATTACCACCCAGGACTTTATGGACTCCGTAGACCGCATTATAGGCGGCATAGAGCGCAAGAGCGCCACCATCATGACCGATGCCGAAAAGCGGACCACCGCATTCCATGAGGCAGGGCATGCAGTGGTGGGCTGGCTCCTCCCGAATGCCGATCCCGTGCTCAAGGTGAGCCTCATCCCGCGCGGACAGGCCCTGGGCCTTACCTGGAGTCTCCCCGCGGAGCGCAAGATACTCCCCAGGAGCTACATGCTCGACGAGATGTGCACCCTCATGGGCGGCCGAGTCGCCGAGGAAATCATCAACGGCGAGCCCGCCTCCGGCGCTCTCAACGACCTGGAACGCCTAACCCAGATAGCCTACAGCATGGTGCAGTTCTACGGCATGTCAGAGACGGTGGGCGAACTCTCCTTCTACGACTCTACCGGAGCCCGCGGCTACGACTTCAGCAAGCCCTACAGCGAGAAGACCGCGGAACTGATGGACAAGGAAGTCAAGAAACTGGTGGACGAGGTCCATGCCAGGACAACCAAGATCCTGAAGGACAACATGGAAGGCTTCAACAAGGTGGCCGGCCTGCTCCTCGAGAAGGAGGTCATCTTTGCCGAAGACATCGAAGGCATCCTCGGACCTAAAGTCAAGCCGTCAAATGTCTGATCTTACCCTCAGAACGCTTTCAGGAGCAGGTTTCGTGGCAATCATGCTGTGCGGCCTGCTCATCAGCCCGTATCTGTTCGCGGCCCTGGTCATCTTTATCATGACCACCATGATGATGGAGTTTTACCGCATGGCCATGGGCTCCAGGCACCCGGTTTCGCGCTGGCTGGCGATATCCACCGGAATCGCCGAATTCTGCCTGCTCTTCTCGGTCTGCTTCTGGAATCTGGACATCAAGTTCACGGCTCTGCCGCTTTCCATGCTCATGGCCGTCATGATCAGTTCGATCTTCTCGGGCGGCAAGGAGCACATGTCGGACTACGCATACATCCTCGCCGGGCTTGTGTACATCGCCCTTCCCATGTCGCTGTCGAATCTGGTGGCGTTCAGGGGAGGAGAGTTCAACGCCCTGCTGCTCCTCAGCTTCTTCATCCTCATCTGGTTCTCCGACATCGGCGCTTACGTCATCGGCAGGGCCTTCGGCAACGGAAAAAAGAAACTCGCCCCGGAGATATCCCCGAAGAAAACCTGGGTCGGCTTCTGGGGCGGCATGGCTTTCTGCATAGTCGCGGCGATTATCCTGGAACTCACCGGCATCTTCCCGTACCCCTGGTACCACTGCATCCTGCTTGCCGTCATCATGAACCTCGGCGGCGTCTGCGGCGACCTCTTTGAAAGCCTCTGGAAGAGGCAGTTCGGAGTCAAGGATTCCGGTCATATCATTCCCGGCCACGGCGGCATGCTCGACCGCTTCGACAGCACGCTGATTGCCGTTCCTCTTGGCGCCATCTACCTTTCAATCAGCGGATTACTATGAAAATAGACAAGAATTCATACGGTCTGGTCCTGCTTCTTTTCTTCTTTAACGCGCTCGTCATCTGGGTGGGTTTCCGCTTCGTTCCGGTACGATGGGTGAGCTGGGTGATAGCAGTCATATTCTGGCTGCTGAGCATCTTCCAGCTGGCGTTTTTCAGGGTTCCGTCGCGTGAGAAGGCCGGCAGCGGCAAGACGGTGAGTTCCGCCGCCGACGGAAGGGTTTCAATTGTCGACACCGCCTACGAAAACGAGGTGCTTAAGAGAGAGTGCCTGCGGGTCTGCGTATATATGGATTTCTTCGACGTGCACGCCAATTTCTGGCCGCTTTCGGGGAAAATCTCGTATTACAAATATCACCCCGGAAAGCACTTGCTGGCTTTCAGGCCCAAGGCGTCCGAAGACAACGAGCACACCACTACGGTAATCCGCAACGAAGACGGCCAGGAGGTGCTTTTCCGCCAGATTGCGGGCACCTTCGCACGCCGTATAGTCTGTTATTCG
>JAFZLP010000015.1 GCA_017551405.1 Bacteroidales bacterium | reverse complement strand
TGCTTCTGGCCATCGAACCACAGGCCCACCAGCGCTTCCCCGTCGCTTGCGAGCGTAATCCTGCCCAGAGGCGAATCGTAATGCCAGGTGTAGTCCATCTACGGCCGTTACTTCCTGAAAAAGAAATAGAATGCGGCCCATTGCATGGGGATGCCGTCGGCATGGCCGATAGTGCGGTAGGAGGCGTCCTGCACGGTGCCGTCGCTCTTCACATGGCCGACGGTCCGGTACGACCCGTCCTGGATGGTGCCGTCGTCCTTCAGGTGGCCGATGGTGCGGTAGGAGCCGTCCTGCACCGTCCCGTCGCTCTTGATGTGCCCGATAGTCCGGTACGACCCGTCCTGGATGGTGCCGTCGCTCTTGATATGGGCGACGGTCCTGTATCCGGCGTCGGTCACCTTCTGGGCGGCGGCTTCGAACCCGAAAACGGATGCCAGCATCAGGCCGGCGATAATCAGCAAACGTTTCATTCGCTCAAAGATAATAATTATCAATAGTACTCTGGTGCTCCCAATGGCGCAAAAACAGTTCCATTAGGAGCAAAAACGGCCTGATTTGCTCCCAATGGCTTCAAATTTTTGCCATTGGGCGCAGTGCGGGCGGTAGCATCAAGTGAATTATCATTACCTTTACAGAAGATATGAAACGTTTTCCCCTCATAGTCCTTTGCGCCCTTGCGCTCGCGGGCTGCCGCGGCGGGGCGGTCAGTCTGCCCATTCCCGCCGAACAGGAAGAAGCCATGTTCCGCAGCTGGATCGCCAAAGTTGCCTCAGACGAGTTCGGCGGCCGCCTGCCCATGTCGCAGTTCGAAGAGCCCGTAACCGCATATCTGGCATCGCAGCTCGACAGTCTCGGCATCCAGCCGGCATTCGGCGACAGCTATTTTCAGGAAGTGCAGCTGATATCCACTCAGTGCCGTTTCGACGGCGGCGGCATGCCTTTCCGCGGCACCTCAGGGGCCGGCATCCTGCAGATTCCCGATGATTTCGTGGGCTGGAACGCACGGCCCGACGGGCGCATCGACCTGCCAGCCACTGGAGTAGTGTTCTGCGGCTTCGGAATCGATGCCGACGAGTTCGGGTGGCACGACTTCGAGGGCGTGGACGTCAAGGGAAAGCTGGTGCTTGCAATGGTGAACGACCCCGGTTTTTACGACGAAAGCCTGTTCCAGGGGAAGAACATGACCTACTACGGCCGCTGGCTGTGCAAATTCGAGCAGGCGGCCAGGCTCGGGGCCGCAGGGTGCCTGGTGATCCACAACACCCCCGCCGCCGGATACGGCTGGGCTGTTTGCTCCAACCACACCGGAAGCAACCTTGCACTGTACGATGCCGCCAGCGGAAACGCCTCGCGCCTGCCCATGAACGGCTGGATCAGCGAACAGGGCTGCCGCAAGCTGTTCGCCGCCGCCGGAGTGGACTTTGACGATGCTGCCGAAGCCGCCAAAAGGCCCGGCTTCAAGCCGATGGAGTTGCCCCTGAAGGCAGATATAAAGATGACCGTCACCCACGAAATCCGCACCTCCCGCAACATCGGCGGCATCCTCCCGGGCAGCAAAAAACCCGATGAGGCGGTGGCCATTTCCGGCCACTGGGATCACCTGGGAATCGGCACCCCCGATGAAGAGGGCGACACCATCTACAACGGCGCCGCAGACAACGCATCCGGAGTTGCCGCCGCCCTTCTCTGCGCCGCCCAGGCGGCAAGGCTTCCGCGCCGGCCCGACCGCTCCCTGCTTTTCCTCTTTTACACCGCGGAAGAGAGCGGCATGTTCGGTTCGGAGCATTACTGCAACTTCCCGGCGGTGCCGATGGACAAGACCGCGGCGTGCATCAACTTTGAAAGCATGGCTCCGGAGCCTCTCACCCGCGACGTGGTGGTGCTCGGGGGAGGCAACAGCCCGCTGGACGGGCCCATTGCCCGCGGCGCTAAGCGGCAGGGTCGCTATGTTACTCTGAATCAGGACAATTCCGACGGATGGTTCTTCCGCTCAGACCACTTCAACTTCGTGAAAAAGGGAGTCCCGGCGGTGGTAATAGAATCCGGCGTGGACCTGGTCCATCCGGACAGGCCCAACAAATATCCCTTCGAAGCATGGTATCACAAGCCGTGCGACGAATACCGTCCCGACTGGGATGTGGAGGGCTCCCTGGCCCATATCCACCTGATGTTCGGAGTGGCCTTGGAGATGGCCACGGTGAAGTAGATTGCCGGTCGCGGCCGGCAATGATGATGCCTACCGGTTTTCCGGGTCGCCGAAATTCCAGGTCGCGAACTGCAGGGCCGTCCTGATGGAATGGTGCCAGTATTCCCAGCAGTGCCAGCCGTCGCGGATGCGGAGCTCGGCGGGAATGCCCTTATTGCGCATTTTCTGGTAGATATCCATGGAGAGATCCAGCAGGAAGTCGTCGTCTCCGCAGTCGAAGAACCACTTCACGGTCTTGAGCGCGGCGACGGTCTGCTCGTCGGCATTCTCCACGAACTTGTTGGCTGAATGGTCGTGAACGGCCTTGCAAACCAGGTAGAGTTTGTCTTTCGGCATGTCCGCGGCGGGTTCGTCCTGGTCGAGCCACGGGCTCATGGCAAAGCAGCTCGAGAACATGTCGGGATGCCTCTGGCTGTATACGGTGGAGCCGCCTCCGCCCATGGAAAGGCCCATGATGGCGCGGTGCTGCTTGTCGGCCTTGATGCGGTAGCGGCTTTCAAGGGTGGGAACCAGCTCGCCGAAGAAGAAATCCTCGTAAGGCCTGCCCGGCATGTTGAAATAGCCGTTCCACATGTTGTTCACGTCGGGGCCGCCTGCATTGGGCATGAAGATGACCATCTTGGAGATCGCGCCCGAGGCGATGAGCTCGTCCACCACTTCCTGCATGTGCCCGTTGTTCTTCCAGGCCTCGTAGGTGTCGGAAAGTCCATGAAGCAGATACACCACGGGGTAGAGCTTTTCTGCCGAAGCGTCGTAGCCCTGCGGCAGATAGACGTTTACCTTGACGTCCTCGCCCAGCAGCTTGCTGGAGACGCTGTCGGTGATAATTTGACTCCTCTGGAGGGGCTGCGCCATAGCCGCCATGGCGGCAAGCGACAGGATGAGAATGACTGCAATCCGTTTCATAATCAGTAGATATTGATGCCTTCGGCCTTCATAGCGGCGACAGCCTCGACATGGCCGTCTTCATCGACGCACGCAAGTGCGTTCTCAGGGATGCTGACCTCATAGCCGGCCTTCAGGAGGTCTTCGGCGGTGTTGCGCACGCAGTATTCGGTGGCGATACCGATCACCGTAACCTTCTTGATGCCGAGAGCCTTGAGCGCGTCGTTGAGGCTTGCGCCCGCTTTGTTCACGCCCTCGAAGCCGGAATACTGCTCCTCAGCCTGGTTGGTTCCCTTCAGGAAGACTTTGTCTTCAGTCACGAAAGGCTTGAGCTCGTCGGCGATTTCGCCGCCGCGGGTCCCGTTCACGCAGTGGGGAGGCCAGGGGCCACCCTGCTCCACGAATGAGCTGTGGTCGGCGGGATGACAGTCGCATACGAAGAAAATCGGAGTGCCTTTGGCGGCAGCGTCCTTCAGGAGAACCTCGCTGTTTTTCACGCATTCATCCGACCTCTTGCAGGCAAGGCTGCCGTCGATGAAATCATAGAGTTCGTCCACTACTACGATGGCAGTGGGAGTGCTTTTACAGCCGCTGAAACCAAGCGCTGCGGCTGCTGCCAGAATGATAGAAGATACTTTTTTCATATGCCTATTGATTTTCTTTTGCCAGGGTTTCCAGGAGGGCGTCTATCTGCTGATATACAATCCTCGACGGGTCTACCGAGTTGTTGGTGAGGATGCTGAACGCTATGGTTCTGGAGGGATCGCCGTCGCCGGAGACGATGTATCCGCTGAGGCAGTTCACCCCGTTCATGCTGCCGCTCTTCATGTGGATGCGGCTTTTAAGCTCACTGTCGGCATTCGGCAGGCGGTTGGACAGGGTGGTGTTCTTCTCGCCTGCGCGAGGAAGGGAAGCGAAGAAATCGCGGTATACCTTGCTGTTTGCCATGGCAAGCAGATATCTTACCATGAATGAGGGACTTACGTAGTTCTTGCGGGAAAGGCCGGAGCCGTCGGCGAAACGCATCCTGCCGCTGGCCGCAGCGAGCCCAATGGGAGACAGCGACTTGCGCAGGGCGGCCTGAATCACCGAATACTCGTCGTCGCCGGCATAGCGCATGCCGATGCTCTTGGCGAGCGTCTCTGCTATGAAATTGTCGGACTGGCAGTTGGCTGTGCGGACAAGGCTCCTCATGGGCCTGGATTTCACTTCTCCCAAAAAGACGAGAGAGTCTGCAGTGCCTTCCCGGGCGGAGCCTGCCACCGTGAGGGTGGAGTCGGTCCGGAGCCATTCCAGGAAATGAAGCGCTGCGGGGTACGGGCCGTCGGGAATGGTGTCTTTCATCTTTCCGCGCCAGGTGAGGCCGCTGGGCACCACGCCGTCGCGGGTGGCCACGTCTTCCACGCTCCAGTCGGTATGGCGCTGGATGGCGTCGAAGTAGCTTCCGTCGCCGACCACGTCGCCGGTAATATGCTTTATC
>JAFZLP010000014.1 GCA_017551405.1 Bacteroidales bacterium | reverse complement strand
CGCTGCGTGCAGGCCATCGACTATTCGCACCGCAACGAAGACGGTTCGGTGGGCCATATCCCCGATTCCCTCACCCATGAGTTCAAAACCGCCCACGGGCGCACGGTCAGGGACGGCGGCGGCATCACTCCCGACGTGGAGCTCCCGCAGCGCGAGTACAGCCGCCTGGCTTATTCGCTGGTAGTCAACGGGATAGTCGAACAGTACGCAATGGAATACGTGCGCGCCCACGAGAGCATTCCGGCGGTGCGCGACTTCCATTTCGAAGACTACGACGCCTTCGTGGAATTTGCGAAGGGCAAGACCTTCGACTCCCGCTCCTCGGCCCAGGCTACCTATGACCGCATGGTGGGCGAGCTCCGCAAGGACGGCCTCGAGGAAGCCCTGGCTCCCGAGCTGAAGGCCCTGAAAGACAGGATGGATATGGACAAGGAAGAGTTCCTCCGCCTGAAGAAAGACGAGATTGTGCCCTTCATCGAGCAGGAGATAGTCACCCGCTACTACTTCCAGGAGGGAGGGGTAGAGATGGTGATCCGTTATGACGACGCGCTCAAAAAGGCGCTTGAAAGCCCGCTGATCAAGATATGAAGCTCTATTTTGCGACCGGAAACCCCGGAAAGCTGAGGGAGGCCCGTGAAATCCTGGGGCCTTCTTACGAGGTGCTCAGCCCCCTCGATGCGGGGGTGGAAGGCGAAGCCGAAGAAACCGGCAGCACATTCATCGAGAATTCGCTGCTGAAGGCGAAGTTCCTGTTCGACCGACTCGGCGAGGGCTGTTTTGCCGATGACAGCGGCCTCGAGGTCGACGCCCTCGGCGGAGCCCCCGGCATCTATTCGGCCCGTTATGCCTCCGACCACAATTTCGCGGACAACATCGACCGGCTCCTTTCCGAGCTGGAGAAGATTTACGGGCCGTCCTCCGATGAAGACGTTTTCCCCGGAGCAGCAAGGTTCAGGTGCGTCACAACCCTCATCCTGCCGGACGGGGTGCCGCATTATTTCGAAGGGACGGTGGAGGGGCGCATCGCCCGCAGACGCCACGGGGACGGAGGTTTCGGCTACGACCCGGTTTTCGTTCCGGATGCATTCCCCGACAGGACCATAGCCGAGCTTCCGGAAGACGTCAAGAACGGCATTTCCCACCGCGGCGTCGCCCTCCGCAAGATGGCGGAATGGCTAGCGGTATAGCTCCGAAAGAACCCCCAGTGACCTGATGTTGAGGCGTGTCTCGAGATGCGCCGAGAGGTACTGCAGCAGGCAGTCGGCGATTTCGCTGCGGCTCTGCCCGCTGAGAGGCACCAGCAGCGATTCTTCGAAAGGCCCCATAAGCCCTTGTATATCACGCAGATGTTCCCCGGCGAACGGCGCCAGGTCTTCCGGCGACGGGGTAAAGCCGAGGGCGCCGCACAGTTCCAGCAGCCAGCGCAGATGGTAGTTCGCAAAGTCGCTCTGGAGGGCGTCGAGAGTTAGTATGCTCCGTTCGCACCACTCGTACAGCCCGGGTTCGGCATCTCCCCTGACCGTGCGGAAAAGCACCTCCGCCATGAACAGGGTCATGCTGTTCTTGTACATGTTGGCGCGGATGCCTGAAAGGGGCTGTGCGGAGGAGATTCCCTTCAGCCTCCAGAGGTCCGATTTCGGATTCTCCACCGCTTCGGCGTTGAGGATGTTCAGCGGCTGGAACAGGGCCTGGCCGCCCTTTTTGCCCACTCCGATTATATAGCTCCTGCGGCCCAGGGAGGGGCTGAGGGCGTGCACCACGAGGCTGCTGTCGCCGACCTTCGTGGTGTTGAGCACAATTAAGGGAGTGGAGATCGTCATGTACACAAAGATAGAGAATAATTTTTGTATCTTTGTGTAATCCGCAATCATATGAAAAACAGAATCCTCATCCTTGCAGCTGCCCTGACTCTCGGCGCAGCCTGCGCATCCGTTCAAACGGCTAATTGTCAGACCACACCCCGCTGGCTCCGCCAGAATGCCATCTCCCCGGACGGCAGCACCGTTGCCTTCGTCTACCAGGGGGACATCTTCACGGTAAGTGCCTCCGGCGGCGAGGCGGTGCAGCTCACCACCAATCCCGCACATGACACCGAGCCCCTCTGGAGCCTGGACGGCGAGTACATCGTATTCGCATCCTTCCGCGAGGGCAGCAAGGATATCTGGGCGATTCCCGCGAAGGGAGGCACCCCCTGCAGGCTCACTGACTTCGGCGGCCGCGAGACCCCGCTCACGGTGGCACCCGACGGCAAGGTGTATTTCAGCGCCATCATCCAGGAAGATCCCGTTTCGTCGGTCTTCCCCGGCGACGGCAAGCTCTACTGCATCAGCCTGAGCGAGGGCCTGGAGGCGGCAAAGGCCGGAAAGCCGGTGCCGGTTCCCGTACAGGTGCTTTCGATCCAGGTGGACAACATGTCCGTAAATACCAATGGTACAATGCTTTACCAGGACTGGAAGGGCTATGAAGACAGCTTCCGCAAGCATCATACTTCCGCCGTCACCCGCGACATCTGGAAGAAAGACGGCGACGTTTATACCAAGCTCACCGGCTACGTTGGGGAGGATACCAACCCCGTGTGGGCCCCCGACGGAGTCAACTATTATTACCTGAGCGAGAAGGGCGGCGCCCGCAGCAAGTCCATCAACGGCCCCCTCACTTCCGATCCAAAGGTGGACGACTGGGGCGGCGACAACAACGTGTTCAAGGGGAGCGGGGAGCAGCTCACGCATTTTACCGGCGCGCCGGTGCGCTTCCTCAGCATCTCCCGCGAAGGCACCATGTGCTTCAGCTGGAACGGCGACCTCTACACCCTCAGGGAGGGTACCGAGCCCGTCAAGCTGCAAGTTTCGCTGCGGAAAGACAAGGGCCTGAAGGATCATGTCTGGCGCAAGGCCACGGGAGTCGCAGGCGGAGCGGTGTCCCCGAACGGCAAGGAGATAGCCATCGTCTCCAGCGGGGACGTCTATACCACCACTCTCGACCTCAGCGACACCCGCCGCATCACCGAAACTCCCGGACAGGAGCGCACTGTGTCCTTCGGCAAGGAAGGCAAGGTGCTCTATTACGATTCGGAGCGTGACGGCGAATGGGCCGTGTACCGCAGGGTGCTCAAGGGTAAGAACGAATCTTATTTCACTTTTGCGGAAAACACTGAAGAAGAGCGGATTACGCCCGTGGGGCAGCTCTGCTTCCAGCCCAAGGCCAGCCCCGACGGCAAGAAGGTGGCGTATCTGCGCAACCGCGCCGAACTGGTGGTGGCCGATGCCGACGGCAAGAACGCGAAGTGCCTGCTGAAGGGCGCGAACTTCTCCTATTCCGACGGCGACATGCCCTTCGAATGGAGCCCCGACGGCAGGTGGATACTCACCGTGTACCAGGGTGAAGGCCGCATGTACAACGAGGACATCGCCCTCATCAACGTCGAGGACGGCACGCTCACCGACCTCACCGCGAGCGGCTACTCCGATTCCGATTTCAACTGGGCCATGGGCGGAAAGGCCATGACCTGGGTGAGTGACAAGCAGGGCTACCGCAGCCACGGCAGCTGGGGTTCAGAAGGCGACGTTTACGTGATGTTCTTCGACGACAAGGCTTTCATGGAGTTCTCCCGCGACAAGGAGGTCGAGGACATAGAAAAGCTCCTCCAGGATCCCAAGGACAAGAAGAAGGAAGAAAAGAAGGAGGCCAAGGACAGCGCGAATGCCGCGAAAGGCAAGCCCGAACCCCTCAAGCTCGAACTCGCCCGCAGGGAAGACCGCATCGTGCGGCTCACCCGCAATTCCGGCAACATCGGAAACCATTTCCTTACGCCGGACGGCACCAAGCTCTACTATACCACCCAGCTCGAGAAGGGCATGGACCTGTGCTGCCTCGATATCCGCAAGGGCGACATCAAGGTTGTCAAGAAGGATGTCCGCGGCCGCTTCATTCCCTCGCCCGACGGCAAGAACCTGTTCATCGTGGGGCGCAGCATCGAGAAATACGACCTCGCATCCGGCAAATCCACCCCGGTGAACTTCAGCGGCGAATATGAGTATTTCCCCGCAAAGGAGCGCGAGTACATCTTCGAGCACTGCTGGAACCAGGTTGCAAGCAAGTTCTACGTGGAGGACCTCCACGGCGTGGACTGGCCCGCGGTTGCCGCGAACTACCGCCAGTTCCTCCCCTATATTACCGACAATTACGCATTCCAGGAGCTTCTGTCCGAGATGCTCGGGGAGCTCAACGGTTCGCATACCGGCGGCCGCTACCGCGACGGCAGCGGAGTTCCGGTCGGCCGCATAGGCGTTATCTTCGATGACACCTATACCGGCGAGGGCCTGAAAATCAGGGAGTTCCTTCCCGGCAGCATCCTCCTCACCGCTGAACCTACGCTCAAGCCCGGCGACGTGATTACCTCGGTCGACGGCAAGCCCGTCCCGGCCGGTCAGCGCTGGTATCAGGCCTTCGAGCGCAAGACGGGCAAGCGCATCCCCATTGTCGTGGCCGGCAAGAAGGTGTACGTGAAGCCCGAGGCCAGCGACAGCCGCGGCCTGTACGAGAGGTGGGTGCGTCACAACGAAGAGAAGGTCAGGGAACTTTCGGGCGGCCGCGTCGGCTATGTCCATGTCCAGGGAATGAACTCCCCGTCGTTCAGGGAGGTCTATTCCAAGGCGCTGGGCAAGTACCGGGGCTGCGACGCCCTCATCGTGGACACCCGTCACAACGGCGGCGGATGGCTCCATAACGACCTGGCGTCGTTCCTGAACGGCAGGCTCTACACCGAACGCCGTCCCCGCGGCGCCGCGGCGTCACCGGAGCCGTATGACAAGTGGAACAAGCCGTCCTGCGTGCTCATCTGCGAAGACAACTATTCCGACGCCTGCGGTTTCCCGTACGTGTACCGCTCGCTGGGCATAGGAAAGATTATCGGCGCTCCGGTCGCAGGTACCGCCACCAGCGTGTGGTGGGAGACCCAGGTGGATCCCACCCTCATCTTCGGCATCCCCCAGATCGGCTCGTGGAGCATCATGGAAGGCCGTTTCCTCGAGAACGACCAGCTCGAACCCGACATCACGGTGTATAATGACCCGGCAGCCGTCCAGCGTGGCGAGGATGCCCAGCTCGAGGCCGCCGTGGCCGAGATGCTTAAAGCAGCGAAATAATTACAGACTCTGGCCGCCTATGAACTCCCGCATGATGCTTGTGGGAGGGATGGCGGCTATTTCGTTGGGCTTGAGGGGAGTGACCGGGGAGAGGAAATGCAGCAGGTCCTGCGCCTTCCTGTAGGCCGGGCTGGATTCCGTGATGCCGTAGAGCAGCGGCTCCGCATAGTATTTGAGCAGCGGCACGTCGTACAGCATGGAGGAGTTGAACACGGCTTCGGCATTCTCTTCATAGGGGAAGATATTCTTCATTTCGCCGTGGCGGACGCTGGGCCAGCGGAGTATGGTCTCTTCGGGGGAGATGCCTCTCACGCGGTTGTCGCGGACTATCCTTCGCAGGAGCCTCTTGTCGGTGGTGGAGCCGTGCAGCTTGGTGCCTCCGTTGATGGCCGAAAGGGCCGAGATGTAGACGTCGAATATCTTGGTGTGATCCACGTTCGGGGTCAGGGCGGGATTCAGGGCATGGATGCCTTCCATGAAGAGCATGTCGTTGGCCTCCAGCTTCATGCGGCGATTTTCCTCCATGAAGGAACGCCCTTCCTTGAAATCGAAACGGGGGATTATCACTTCCTTGCCGGCCAGCAGGTCGTTGAGGTCGCTGTTGAGGTGCTCGACGTCCATCGCTTCGAGGCACTCGAAGTCGTAGTTGCCGTTGGCGTCTTTCGGCGTATGCTCGCGGTCCACGAAGTAATTGTCCAGCTCGATCACCCTGGGATTGATGCCCAGCACGCGGCACTGCTGTGCGATGCGCAGCGAAGAGGACGTCTTGCCGCTGCTGGAGGGGCCTGACATCATCACGATGCGGTTTTTCCTGCGGCGCCAGAAAATCTGGTTGGCTATTTCCGCATATTTGCGTTCCTGGCGTGCCTCGCAAAGGTTGATGAGGGGGATTCCCTGCCCTTCGGCAAGCACTTCGTTGAGTTTGGGGAGGCTGTCTACGCCGATGGCCCTGCACCAGGCTTTGTATTCCTGTCTGGCCGCGTTGATTTTACTCTGTTTCATACAAGGATTGTTTCAGATATGGGGCGGTGACCGAAGCCGGATTCTCCGCCACTTCTTCGGGCGTGCCTTTGGCGACTATGAGGCCGCCCGCGGCGCCGCCTGCCGGGCCGAGGTCGAAGAGATAGTCAACGCTCTTTAGCACGTCCATGTTGTGTTCTATGATTATTACCGTATTGCCCTGGTCCACAAGCTTCTGGAGCACGTCCAGAAGCACTTTTATGTCTGCTGAATGCAGGCCGGTGGTGGGCTCGTCGAGAATGTAGAGGGAGTTGCCGGTGGCCTTCCTGGAAAGCTCGGCGGCCAGTTTCATGCGCTGGCTTTCCCCGCCGCTGAGGGTCACGGAAGACTGCCCCAGATGCACGTAGCCAAGCCCCACGTCCACCATGGCCTTGAGCTTCGGGGCTATCTTGGGATGGGTCTTGAAGAACTCGTATGCCTCGGATACGGGCATGTCCAGCACGTCCGAGATGTTCTTGCGCTTGTAGTGCACGGCGAGGGTGTCTTCCTTGTAGCGCCTGCCGCGGCACTGCTCGCACGGCACGGTGACGCTGGGCAGGAAGTTCATCTCTATGACCTTGAGGCCGGCGCCCTTGCACTCCTCGCAGCGGCCTCCGGGGACGTTGAAGGAGAAATGCCCCGCCTTGAAGCCGCGCACCTTGGCATCGGGGGTGTCTTCGAACAGTTTGCGGATGTCGTCGAAGACGCCGGTGAAGGTGGCGGGATTGCTCCTTGGCGTGCGGCCGATGGGGCTCTGGTCCACCTCTATGACTTTGTCTATGTTGTCGATGCCTGTGATCTCACGGAAGGGCAGGGGCTTCTGTTTGGAGTTGTAGAAGACCCGTTTCAGGGCGGGCATCAGGGTTTCGTTCACCAGGGACGATTTCCCGCTGCCGCTGACTCCGGCTACGCCGACGAGGCATCCCAGGGGGATGTCGAAGTCCACGCTGCGGAGGTTGTTGCCGCAGGCGCCGTGGAGGCCCAGCACTCGGCCGTTGCCCTTCCGCCTTTCCAGCGGCACCGGGATGGTTTCTTCCCGCAGCAGATACTTCAGCGTTTCGGAGAGGCGGGACTCCCCCTGAGGGACGTAACACCCGCGGTTCGATAGCGGGGGGACCGTCCCGAAGGGATGGTGGGGTGAGCCCGAAGGGCGAACTCCCGAAGGGGGAGTACCCGCCTCTCCGGGTACAGGCCCCGCGTAGACTATGCGGCCTCCTTGGATGCCGGCGCCGGGACCGACGTCAACGAGGTAGTCGGCGGCCCGCATCGTGGCCTCGTCGTGCTCCACCACGATCACGGTATTGCCCTCGTCGCGGAGCTCCCGCAGAGAGCTCAGGAGCTTGTGGTTGTCGCGCTGGTGCAGCCCTATCGAGGGCTCGTCGAGAATGTAGATGACATTGACGAGGCGGGAGCCGATCTGGGTGGCGAGCCTGATGCGCTGGCTTTCGCCTCCCGACAGCGAGCCGGTGGCGCGGTCGAGCGTAAGGTACTCCAGACCCACGTTCATGAGGAAGCCGACCCTGTCGTGAAGCTCCTTGAGAATGTCGTGCGAGACGGCCGCCGCCCTGCCGCTGAGCTTGCCAGAGAGCTGCCCGAGCCAGGCGTGGAGGGCCGAAATCTCCATTGCCGACACTTCGGCTATGGTCTTGCCGTCTATCTTGAAGAAATTGGTCTCCTCGCGGAGGCGCGACCCGTGGCAGACGGGGCAGACGACCTTGTCTTCGATGTCGTCGACCACGCCGGGCCAGCTCACCATCTGCATGAGATTGCCTTCGCCCACGCGGAAGAACTCGTCAGAACCGTAGATGAGCAGGTTCACCACTTCGTCGGGGAGGGTGGCGATGGGGTCGTACAGGGAGAAATCGTATTTGCGGGCGATGGCCCTGATAATATCGAACTTCTTGTTCTCGCGCGGACGCCCGAGCGGAACTATTCCGCCGTCGGCGATGCTCACGTCGGGATCGGGTATTATCGAGGAGGGATTGATGTCGGGGACGGTGCCGAGGCCCTTGCAGTGGGGGCAGTAGCCTTCGGGCGAATTGAAGGAGAAGGTGTGGGGCTGAGGCTCCTGGAGGGAAAGGCCGCTCTCGGGGTCTATCAGGTGTTTCGAGAAGTGGCGGAGTTCTCCGGTTTCGGCGTCCAGGATGGCCAGGGAGCCTTTTCCTACCCCAAGTGCGGCGACCACTGAGTCGCGGATGCGCTTTTCGTCGCCTTCGCCCGGCTTGAGCTTGTCCACCACCAGCTCTATGAAGTGGACCTTGTAGCGGTCCAGCTGCTCCACGTCGTTCAGGGCAAGCACCTCGCCGTCTATCCGGATCTGGGTGTAGCCCTTGCGGCGCATCTGGTCGAAAAGTTCGCGGTAGTGGCCCTTGCGGCCACGGACAAGCGGGGCGAGGAGCAGGCACCTGCGGCCTTCGTACTCCTTCATGATGAGGTCCACTATCTGCTCGTCGGTATAGCGCACCAGCTCCTTGCCGGTGACGGGGGAGTAGGCGGTGGATGCCTTGGAGTAGAGGAGCCTTAGGAAGTCGGAGATTTCGGTGATGGTGCCGACGGTGCTCCGGGGATTGTTGCCGGTGGTCTTCTGCTCGATGGCTATGATGGGGGAGAGCCCTTCGATGCTTTCCACCTCTGGCTTTTCGAGTATTCCCATGAAATGCTTGGCATAGGGGGAGAGGGTGTTCATGTAGCGCCTGCGGCCCTCGGCGTAGATGGTGTCGAAGGCGAGGGAGCTCTTTCCGCTGCCGGAGAGGCCGGTTATGACGGTGAACTTCCCGCGGGGAATGTCGACGCTGACATTCTGCAGGTTGTGGGTTCTCGTACCGCGTATGCTGATGTATTCCTCTTTTGCCATCGGGTACTGCAAAATTACGAAATTTATTGCGTATTTTTGCCGTGTTATGTGGATTTGGATGACACTCGCGTCGGCTTTCCTGCTGGGAGTATACGACGTCGCCAAAAAGAAGGCGCTTGCCAAAAACAACGTATTTCACGTGCTGCTGGCAGCCACGCTGATGACCACGCTCATCCTTTTCCCGTTCCTGTTCTTCGGGCCGGTGGCTCCCGGGGGAAATGCGGTCTTCGCAGCCCCGGCGAAGCACTATCTCTGCCTCATGCTCAAGGCCGTGCTCGTGTCCGTCTCATGGGTGGCCGGAATGATGGGCCTCAAGCTGCTTCCCATAACCACCGTAAGCACCCTCAAGGCCTCCAGGCCCATGTTCGTGGTGCTCTTCTCAATCATCCTGTTCGGAGAAAGGCTGAATGTGCTGCAGTGGTGCGGCGTGGTGGTCGTGCTGGCCGCCCTGTACTTGCTCAGCCGCACGTCGGCGGGCGAGGGCATAAAGTTCAGCAGCAGCAAGGGCTTCTGGGCCGTCGTGGTCTCCATTCTGGCCGGCGTGGCCAGCGCGCTTTACGACAAGCGCATCCTCGCCGGGCTGGACATGGACCCGATGTTCGTGCAGTTCTGGGCCAACTTCTTCGTAACCGTCATCCTTGCCGTGCTGGTCATAATCAAGGCCTGCACGGGGCCTGCCGGAGAGCGTCCGAAGTTCACCTGGGACTGGATGCTGGTACTTATCGCCGTGTTCATCACCCTGGCCGACGCCTTCTATTTCTTCGCCCTCAAGCAGCCCGGAGCCATGCTCAGCATAATCTCCCTGGTCCGCCGCAGCAGCGTGATAGTCACCTTCCTGCTGGGCGCATGGATCTTCAGGGAAAAGAACCTCGGCAGGAAGGGGCTCGCCATGCTCCTGCTCCTCGGCGGCATAATGCTCCTCACTGCCGGCAGTCTCTGATGAACAGGTTCGCCCTCATATCGTTCGGACTTGCCGCAGCCGTCCCGGCGATGGCGCAGCGGCATCCCAACATAGTGCTCTTCATGGTGGACGACATGGGCTGGGAAGACAGTTCCGTGCCGTTCTGGTCGCAGCCGGTCCCCAACAACGGCCTGTATGAGACGCCCAACATGGAGCGTCTGGCCTCGCAGGGAATGATGTTCACCCAGGCTTACGCCAGCAGCATCAGTTCCCCCAGCAGGTGCAGCCTCCTCACCGGCGCCAATGCCGCGAGGCACAGGGTCACCAACTGGACTCTGAACAGGGACGAGAGCACCGACATCCCCTGCGACACCCTCGCCCTGCCCGACTGGAACTACAACGGCATCTCGCCCGTAGGTGGAGTGAACAATACCTTCCCCTGCAAGACTTTCGTGCAGATACTCAGGGAGAACGGCTATCATACCATCCACTGCGGCAAAGCGCATTTCGGCGCAATCGGAACCCCCGGGGAAGATCCGCTCAGACTCGGTTTCGACGTGAACATAGCCGGACACGCCGGCGGAGGTCCGGCCTCATATCTGTCCGAAGACAACTACGGCCACGCTGCCGACGGCACTCCCGTCTCGGCCTTCGCGATTCCTGGGCTGGAGAAGTACTGGGACAGCGGCACCTTCCTCACCGAGGCGCTCACGCAGGAGGCCCTGGCGGCCCTGGACACCGCTTCCGCCCCGTTTTTCCTTTACATGGCGCACTACGCCGTGCATGTCCCCATAGACCGCGACCCGCGCTTCTTCCAAAAATACCTCGACAAGGGCATGAGCGAGAAGGAGGCGGCCTACGCCGCGCTGATAGAAGGCATGGACAAGAGCCTTGGGGACCTGATGGACTGGCTGGACGCCCGCGGCCTGGCAGACGACACCGTGGTAATCTTCATGTCCGACAACGGCGGGTACTGCACCCGCACATGGTGGAGGGACGAGCCCCTCTACACCCAGAACTATCCCCTGAACAGCGGCAAGGGCTCGGCATACGAGGGCGGCATACGCGAGCCCATGATAGTGCGCTGGCCCGGAGTTGCAAATCCCGGCAGCCGCTGCGCCACGCCCCTCATCATAGAAGATTTCTTCCCCGCCATACTCGAAATCGCGGGCATACGCTCATGGAATGTGCCGCAGAAGGTGGACGGAAAGAGTTTCGTGCCCCTCCTGAGGAATCCGTCACGCCGCCCGAGGCATCGATTCATGGTGTGGAACTACCCCAATATCTGGGGGGATCCGGGCCCCGGAATAGGCCCGACCTGCACTATCCGCATGGGCGACTGGAAGCTTATCCACTACTATGCCGACGGCCATGACGAGCTGTTCAACATAGCGGAAGACATAGGGGAAACCGTCAACCTGGCGGCTGAAAGGCCCCGGACGGTGAAGAGGCTGTGCCGCAGGCTCGGAAGATACCTCCGGAAGGTGGATGCCCAGCGGCCCTCGCTGGTGCGCACCGGAGCCCCCTGCCCCTGGCCGGATGAAATGTAATTACGATATGTATCGCAAACTCCTGATATCCCTGACCGCAGCGCTTGCGGCATTCTCCGCCTGCGGCCCGAAGGCCGTTCCGATTGCGCCCCAGGTTACCGTATTCGAGAACTATTCCACCGGCGTTCCGTACAGGATCCCGGCCATAGACCAGAACCGCCGCGGAGAGCTCGTGGCCCTGGCCGACTACCGCTACTGCCATTCCGACATAGGCTTCGGAGCGATAGACCTGCACATGGCCTTCAGTTCCGACCTCGGCGCCGGATGGACTGCTCCCGAGCTCATGGCGGCGGGGGATTCGACACTTGCCGGCAACGAGTTCAACTATGCCTTCGGCGACCCGTCCATAGTGGCGGACCGCCGCTCCGACGAGGTGCTCTGCATGTCGTGCGGCGGGCATGTGCCATGGTATCTCTCGAAGCGCGACAGCCTCCAGTCCCCGGTGCGGCACCGCAGCCACGACGGCGGGCATACCTGGGAAAAGGCCGAAGACATGGCCGAAGCGGTTTACTCCCTTTTCGACGGCCGCGAGGCCGGCCCGGCGCAGGGCATTTTCTTCACATCCGGCCGAATGTGCCAGAGCAGGCAGATAAAGGTGGGCAAGTACTACCGCATCTACACGGCCATCCCAACCCGTCCGGGAGGCACTTATGTGTTGTACAGCGACGATTTCGGAGAGCAGTGGAAGGTGCTCGGCAGCATCGATGCGCCGCCTTCCGCCACGGCGGACGAGTCGAAATGCGAGGAGCTGCCCGACGGCAACGTGCTCCTGAGCGTCCGCAAACCCGGCGCCCGCGGCTTCAATGTCTTCACTTACACCGACAGGGAGAAAGCGGAAGGAAGCTGGGGGAACGACGTGAACGCCACTGCCATGAACGGGGTGAACGCCTGCAACGGGGCGCTGTTGCTGGTGCCCGCGAGGCGCGTCTCAGACGGAAGGAAAGTCCGCCTGGCGCTCCAGTCCATCACTTTCCAGAGGAGCCGGACCGATGTGGGCATCTTCTTTAAGGAACTCTCCGGACCGGACAGCTATGACGAGTCGGAAGATTTCGCCGAAGGCTGGCAGAAGGGCATACGCCTCAGCGACCATTCCAGCGCCTACAGCGACCTCGTCCTGCTCCGCGACGGCACAGTCGGGGCTTTCTGGGAAGACGGACTCAAAGAAGACGGCTTCGATCTCATCT
This sequence comes from Bacteroidales bacterium, assembly GCA_017551405.1. Classification (GTDB taxonomy): domain Bacteria; phylum Bacteroidota; class Bacteroidia; order Bacteroidales; family UBA932; genus Cryptobacteroides. The sequence goes on along the minus strand of JAFZLP010000014.1, from coordinate 433 downwards.
ACCGCCGTCTGTCAGTCTCGGATATTACAGGAGGCTTGTACCGCTGATCAGGCAAGCGCCGAAGAGATCAGCGCGCAGATCCTTTCCAGCCACCCCGCGTCGACGCTGTCGAAATTGGCGGGTTCGCGGCTGTCGATGTCCAGTACCCCGGCAACCTCCCCGTCCTTGAATACGGGCACGACTATCTCGGAGCGAGTCTCGCTGCTGCACGCTATGTGGCCCGGGAATTCGTCCACGTCGGGAACCACCACGGTGCGCTTTTCGGCCCATGCCGTGCCGCACACTCCGCGTCCGAAGCGGATGCGCTCGCATGCGGGCGGGCCCACGCTGGGGCCCAGCATCATCCACGGGCCTTTGCCGGGCTGGATTTCCTCGTCCTTCACCTGCTCGGGTGCGACGCCTGTATCGAGGCCTTTCCAGTCGCCGAGGCGGT
>JAFZLP010000119.1 GCA_017551405.1 Bacteroidales bacterium | reverse complement strand
TGCCCCAGTTAACCACCTGGGCGCCGCACCTGCCGCCGAGACCGCCGCCGAAGGCGTACTGCAGCCCGGCCAGCTTGCCGATGTAAGCAAGGAGTATGGATGCCACGAAAGCGCCCGAGACGGTGATGAGGGTGGTCTTGATAAGGGAATAATGCCAGCGGCCGGCGATGAGGCGGGCGCTGACGGCCGCCAGGATGACGAGCAGGGCGAAACTGCCGAACCCGAACAGGTCGCACACCAGCAGGTGCCCCGTCCTGTAGCCGAGCTTGCCGCCCAGGTTGCCGACGGGAACGGATGCGTCCATCATTTCGGGATCCTGCAGCAGGCTCATGTCCTGCTCCCAATGGAACAGGTAAGATACGGTGGAGATGAGCACGAACACCGCAAGGGCGGCTACGAAGAACCCCAAAATCTTCACTGCGACGGCCCTTTCGCCGTCGTCCCAGTTGCGCCAGAAGGCGAGACTCTCGAAGAACTTTCTCATCTCTTCTTGCGGTTGCGGTATTTGCGGTTGGAGTTCTTTCCGCCTCCCTGGTTGCCTATGCCGGGACGCGAGAAGTTGACGTCGGCCGAAACCTTGCCGAGCTCGAGGCCTTCGGGGACTTCGATGCGGCCTTCGGAAAGCTTTTCGATGTCGGCGAAGATGGTTTCGTCGGAGACGTTGTCCTTGTTCCAGATGAGGTACTGCTGGCGCATGTAGATGGCCAGGTTCTTTATGAGCACGGTCTTGATTTCGCCTTCGGGCTGCTCGCAGATGAGGTTGATTATTTTTTCGATGTTGCGGCCGTAGTGCATGGCCTTGATGGGGCTTCCCTTCATGGGGATGGAGACGGGCTTGGTCTCGAAGACTTCCTTGACGGGGGCGGGATACGGGGAGTCGATGTCGAGGTCGTATCCGGCGATCATGTAGAGATGGTCCCAGAGCTTGTGCTCCCAGTCTTCCTGCTGCCGCACCTGCGGATTGAGGATCTCCATGGTCTTGATTACGGCGCGGGCCTGTTCGCTGCGTTTTTCACGCGAGGGCATGGCCCTCAGCTCTTCCACCATCTTTAGCACGTTGCGTCCGTATTCGGGCATGGCGAGGGTTTCACGCTCGGTATTGTAATCCATTTTTGCGCTTTCGTTCATAATATGCAAAAGTAATCAATTTCCTCTTTTTTTCACTTATATTTGCAAATATATTATGACAAAGACCTACACAGTCGCCGGACACTCCTTCCGCTTCGCCATCCCGAGGGGTAACGCGCTTCTGGAACAGCTGGGGCAGTACGCTCCCTTCGAGTCTCCGGAGGCCGGGAATCCCATCTTCACGGTAGAAGTGGTGAAGGAGCTTCCGCAGCTGTCGCTCACCCAGGTTTACGGCGGAAACGAAGAGCCCGGGCAGCCGGTGATCATCCTCTACAGGAACGGTTCCGGGTGGGCGTTCGACATGCACCCCATGGCGGGGCATCCCGCCAGCGGCAGGGTGGTAGCGGACTCCGGTTTCACGCAGGCCCGCCTCAAGGTGCTAGATCCGTCCCAGGCCCTCTTCGCGCTGAACAATGCGGCCATGCTCATGTTCGCGTTCCGCACGGCCGGGATGGGCACCCTGGAGATGCATGCGTCGGTCATTGTCAACGGCGGCAGGGCCTTCCTCTGGCTGGCCAGGAGCGGCACCGGCAAAAGCACCCACAGCCGGCTCTGGCTCGAGCACGTACCCGGGAGCAGTCTTCTCAACGACGACAATCCCGTAGTGCGCCTCAATCCCGACGGCAGCCTGGAGGTGTACGGTTCCCCCTGGAGCGGCAAAACGCCCTGCTACAAGAACGAGCATTATCCCGCCGGGGCTTTCGTCCACATCGTGCGCAGCCCCGAAAACCGCATCGAAAGGCTTGGTGTCCTGGAATCCTATGCCCTGATCTACTCTTCCAGCTCCGGCTTCAAGACCGATCCCGACATGGCGGACAAGCTCCACTCCACCTTCGAGAAAGTCCTTTCGGTCACTCCCTGCTACGACCTTTACTGCCGTCCCGACGAAGAGGCCGCCAGGGTCTGTTCCGCAAAACTGCTTGAGCCATGACACACACCAGTGTAACGATGCCCAACAGCGTCCTGCTCGGCGAGGTGCGGAACCTCATCAGGGAGGGCCGCTCCGTCATAATCATGACCAAGGGGCTGAGCATGCTCCCGTTCATCGTGGGCAGGAAGGACAGCGTCCTGCTGGAGGGCTGCGACAGTGTGAAACCCGGGGACATCGCCCTGGCCGAGATCAGCGAAGGCACGTACGTGCTGCACCGCGTCATCGCGGCAGACGGCGGCACCGTTACCCTCCGGGGCGACGGCAACCTGCGCGGGGTGGAAAAGTGCCCTTTCTCCAGGATAGTCGGGGTGGTCAGGGAGATACGCCATGCCGACGGCTCCTCCACGGATCCGAACAGCGCGTCCCAGATGCGCCGCTGGCGCCGCTGGCAGGGCCTGCCGTACATCGTCAGGCGGTATTGGCTTGCAATTTACAGAAGACTCAAACATATCACGATATGAAAATAGCAGAAGGATTCAAGCTCCGCACCATGCTGGGCGAGAACATCATCACCAGGGAAGGCCCCGAGGCCGTGAATTTCAACAAGATGGTTTCCCTCAACGCCACCGCGGCCTATCTTTGGAAAGCCGTGGAGGGCAAGGAGTTCACCGTCGAGGACCTCAAGGACCTGCTCCTCGAGGAGTACGAGGTGGATGAGGAAACAGCCCTGAAAGACGCCGGCAAACTTGCCGAAAGCTGGCTCAAGGTGGGCCTCGTTACGGAATGAAGCCATTCCGCGAATGCTTCGGCGGCCTGATGCGGACGCTGCGGCCGTTCCGCTGGAAGGTGCTCGTGAGCGCCGTCCTGGGACTGCTGCAGGTCGCCGTGTCGCTGTCGTTCGTGTGGATGAGCAAGAGGGTGGTGGACATCGCCACCGGCGTCGTCGACGCTCCGCTCGGCAGGGCGGCGGCGCTTTTCGTCGGCATCATGCTCCTTCAGATCCTGCTCCGCACGGGCGCCCGTTACTGGGAGGGCCTCGTCGTGGTCGACGCCCAGAACAGGACGCGCGCCGATGTCTTCTCCCGCGTGATGCGCAGCCTCTGGAGCGGCAGGGAACGTTTCCACACCGGCGACACCATCAACCGCCTGGAAGAGGACATAAGGGTCGTGGTGGACTTCATCTGTGTCTCGCTCCCGGCTCTCGTCGTGACCGTCTGCCAGTTCGTGGCGGCCACCATCTTCCTGTTCTCACTCTCGGCCGACCTGGGCTGGATACTGCTCTTCATCATGCCAGTGGCCGTGGTGGGCAGCCGCCTGTTTTTCAGGAAGATGCGCTCTCTCACGATGGACATACGCAAGGGCGACAGCAAGGTGCAGGCGCACATGCAGGAAACCCTCCAGCACCGGGTGCTGGTCCGTACGATGGGCAGCACCGACGATGTGCTCGACGATCTCTCGGACCTGCAGTACGACGTCCGCAGCAAGACCGTGAGCCGCCTCAATTACTCCGCCATTTCAAGGGCCTTCCTCCAGCTTGGCTTCATGGCGGGTTATGCCGCCGCCTTCGTGTGGAGCGTGTACGGCCTCAGCAAGGGCACCGTCACCTACGGCCTCATGACCGCGTTCCTGCAGCTGGTAGGGCAGGTG
>JAFZLP010000118.1 GCA_017551405.1 Bacteroidales bacterium | reverse complement strand
TGGCCGGGTTCAGCGGTGAGTTTGGACCTGAAGTGGGCGAGGTAGGAGGACAGGCGCTGGTATGCGTCTTCTTCGATGACGAAGGGAACGTTGCCGATCCCTGCATTGACTACTTTTTTCATCTTTTAGAATTCTTGACGATGCAAAGATATAGAAATAATTCAATACTTTGTACCGCAAGGTACTAAAAAATGAAAAAATTCCGGGGGGCATCTAGCTGCGGCGAGACAGCGGAGCGGAAATTGGTTTTTCGGAAAGCCTTCCGAAAAATAATTATCATAGAAGTGAGTGCAGAGCGAAGCTTGCTTCAACTCTGCCGAGCGCCGCCGATAAATTGAGAAACAATTTCCGGCCGCCCGTCTGGAAGACTCCGCCGCGGCTAGAACTCTTCCTTAATATTATAATGGTTGCGTTCGCCGGAGTTGCGGGAAATCATTTCTCCGACGAAACCGGCAAGGAAGAACATGACGCCGAGGATGACGGCGACCAGGGCGAGATAGAAGAGCGGCTGGTCCGTAACAGGCCTGTAATACACGCCGTTGCCCTGGCGTACAAGCTTGGTGACGATAATCACGATGACCATCACGAATCCCACGAGGAACATGAAGAGCCCGCTGTAACCGAAGAAATACATGGGCTTTTTCCCGAACGTGCTCAGGAACCAGATGCTCATGAGGTCCAGGAAACCGTTCACGAAGCGGTTCATGCCGAACTTGCTCTTTCCGTATTTGCGCTTCTGGTGATGCACTTTCTGCTCTCCGATCTTCGAGAAGCCTGCGTTCTTGGCCAGATACGGGATGTAGCGGTGCATTTCCCCGTAGACTTCGATGTTCTTGACCACCTCGCGGCTGTAGGCCTTGAGACCGCAGTTCATGTCGTGGAGCTTGATGCCCGTGACCCTGCGGGCGGTGGCGTTGAAAAGCTTGGACGGAAGATTCTTGGTGAGCTTGTTGTCCTGACGGTGCTGCTTCCAGCCGGACACCACGTCGTAGCCTTCCTCCGTGATTTTCTTGTACAGGCCGGGGATCTCGTCGGGGGAGTCCTGCAGGTCGGCGTCCATGGTGATGACCACGTCGCCCTGCGCCTTGTCGAAACCGCAGTACAGCGCAGCGGATTTGCCGTAGTTGCGCCTGAAGCGGATGCCGTGCACCAGCGGATTGGCCGCCGAAAGGCCCTTGATAACCTCCCAGGAGGCATCGGTGCTGCCGTCGTCGACCATTATTATCTCGTAGGAATAGCCTTCGGAGAGCATGACCCTCTTAATCCAGGCTTCGAGCTCGGGAAGGGATTCCGCTTCGTTGAACAGGGGAATGACTACTGAAATATCCATCGTTAATCGTCTTTAAAGGGATCGTCCCGGATGGGTCCGGGAATGGTCCGTGAGAATATGGCGGACAGGACGGTGCCGAACAGCCAGCACCAGATGAGATTGCTGAAGAACCCTATGGCCGGCATGTCGGCCTGCATGTTCTCCATTGCGGCGCGCATGTCGGAAGTCATCATGCTTGAATACGCACTCATTGCGGCTTCCATGGATGCGGCTATCGTGTCGGGATCGATATAGAGCACGTAAACAAGATAGAATCCGGAATAGAGCAGGGCCGAATAAAGCGCGACGACCATGCCGAATTGGAACACCTTGCGGTTGTCGGCGGAAGGGTTACGCCTGGAGAAGGCCAGCAGGAAATGCCTCAGGAGAAGGATGCAGGCTGCAATTTTGGCCGCCCAGAGCACGAATCCGAGGAGTCCGATGAGGAAGGCCGCACCGCCCGTGCCGGCAAGCCTGGAAGTAAGCATGTTCACCACCATGTAGGCTATGGATACAAGACCCAGCACCAGCCCGGGGACGGCGGCATCGTTCCAGATGTTGATTTTCTCTTCTGCCATAGTGTTTACAAATATACGGAAAAAATGTCTTATCTTTGCTGGCTATGATTAAAATCACATTTCCTGACGGCAGTGTAAAGCCCTTTGTAGAAGGCGTCACCGCCTATGAAATCGCCGAAAGCATATCGCCGAGGCTGGCAGCGGAAGTGCTGGCTGCCAATGTAAACGGCACTACTGTAGATTTAACCCGCCCCATCAACGAGGATTCCGAGGTAAAGCTTCTCAAGTGGGAGGACGACGAAGCCAAAAAGGTGTTTTGGCATTCCTCTTCACATCTTATGGCAGAAGCCCTCGAAGCCATCTATCCGGGCGTGAAATTCGGTATCGGACCGGCCATCGACAACGGTTTCTACTACGACGTCGACCTGGGCGGGCGTACGATCACCGACGCCGACCTCCCGGCAGTCGAGAAGAAGATGCTCGAACTTGCCCACGGGAAGGAAGACTTCAAGAGAATCAGTGTTTCCAAGGCCGAGGCCATGGAGCATTTCAAGGAAAAGGGCGACGAGTACAAGTGCGAGCTCATCAGCGAACTCGAAGACGGTACCATCACCTATTACAGCAACGGTCATTTCACCGACCTTTGCCGCGGTCCGCATCTGCGCAATACCGATGTCATCAAGGCGGTTAAGCTCACCGCCATCGCCGGCGCATACTGGCGCGGCGACCAGAACCGCCAGCAGCTCACCCGTATCTACGGCATCACCTTCCCCAAGAAGAGCATGCTCGACGAATACCTGGTGCTGCTGGAAGAGGCCAAGAAGCGCGATCACCGCAAGCTCGGCAAGGAGATGGAGCTCTTCACTTTCAGCACCCGCGTAGGCCTTGGCCTGCCCCTGTGGCTGCCCCGCGGCGCCGTGCTCCGCTATCAGCTGGAGAAATTCCTCCGCGCAAAGCTCGAGGAACAGGGTTACATGCAGGTGGTCAGCCCCCATATCGGCAGCAAGCAGCTTTACGTGACCTCCGGTCACTGGGCAAAGTACGGCAAAGACTCGTTCCAGCCCATCAAGACCCCGCAGGAAGGCGAGGAGTACATGCTCAAGCCCATGAACTGCCCTCACCACTGCGAAATCTTCGCGTCCAAGCCGCGTTCATATAAAGACCTTCCCATCCGCCTGGCCGAATTCGGCACCGTATACCGCTACGAGCAGAGCGGTGAGCTCCACGGGCTTACCCGCGTGCGCAGCTTCACCCAGGACGACGCCCACATGTACGTGCGTCCAGACCAGCTCAAGGAAGAGTTCAAGAAGGTCATCGACCTCATCCAGTATG